>JBBSGC010000018.1:0-21618 GCA_038254525.1 Propionibacteriales bacterium
CCCCGCGGTGCCGCGACCCACCGCAAGTTCGTCCAGGCGGCGCTGCTCGAGCTGTCCCTCCCACAGGCGCTGCTGTTCGGGCTCACGGCCGTGGGGCCGACCATCACCCACCTGCGCGACAGCGACGACACCTGGCCGTGGGCCCTGGTCGGGCTGCTCGTTCTCGCCATGCTCGTCGCCCGCCTTCTCGTCGTGGCGCAGGTCGCCCGCACCAACCGGTTCCTCGACCGGCGGGCCTACCGGCAAGTCTGCCGAGGGGCCGGCGCCAGCCTGCTGCTGGTGGGTGCCGCGATGACTGTCTGGTTGGGCTCCTACGCGCTGGGCGCGCGCTAGACCAGCTGCGGGGGCGGGACGGCCAAGACATCACGGACCTGGCTGACGCCCTGCCGCAGATGACGCGGTTCGGAGTGGCCAAGCACCTCGGCATCCTGGCCGACGCCGGGCTGGTGACCGTCGTCCGCGACGGACGCCACCGGCGTCACCACCTCAACCCGGTCCCGCTGCAGGAGATGCATGCACGTTGGCTGAACCGATTCACCGCCACCGGCGCCCAAGCGCTACTCGACCTGCGCACCCACTTAGCACAGGAGACATCCGTGCAGACCGCGACAACACCACAGAGCACCGTGTTCAATATCGTCATCCGCGCCACTGCGCAGCGGCTATGGGACGCCTTGACCGAAACAGACGTCCCGCGAAGCTGGATGTACGACTCGGTCTTGACCAGCACGCTGGAAGTTGGATCCGGCTACGTCGCCGGGGTGCCCGGCTTCGACCTGATCACCGGCGACGTCCTGGCCGTCGAGGCGCCGCGCCGGCTCCTGCTCAGCTTCGACGCACACTGGACGAACAAGTTGACGCCGAGCCGGCCGGAGAACTGGAATACCTCATTGAGGAGTCCAACGGCGCCTGCCGGCTGACGGTCTCCATCACCGGCGTCGCGACACCGCTAGCTCAGTCGCCGCCGACACCCCGGAGATCTACAGCGCCTTCAAGACCCTCATCGAGACCGGCCAACGACTACGCAGGGCCTGACCCGATTGCAGGTTCCGGGGCCGGCATAAGACCAGCGCCGCGGGACCGTTCGGTCCATCCGGGTCAGAACAAGGCGCTCGACAGGTTGCGCCGCGCGGTGCCGACTCGTGGGTCGTCGACGCCGACCACCTCGAAGAGCTCCAGCAGCCGGGTCCGCACCCGCTCGCGATCGGCGTCAGCGGTCCGGCGCACGGTCTCGATGAGCCGGCCGAAGGCTTTCTCGGCTCGCCCCGCAACGACATCGACGTCAGCGCCCAGCAGCTGGGCGTCCACGTCGTCCGGGTCGGCCTCCGCCGCAGCGAGGGCGGCCGCGATGTCTTGACCGGAGGTCCGGGCCATCAAGGCCACACCTGCCCGCCGCTCACGCGCCTCGATGTCGACCGGGTTGGCGGCGAGCAGCCGGTCGTAGGCGGCCAGCGCCGCATCGAAGTCTCCCGCGGCGAGGGAGGCGTCGGCCTCGGCGAAGCGCGGGTCGTCGACTGGCTCGTCGGTCGGGTCGTTGGCGGGCAGCCCCGCCGGCTGGGGTGCCACCCGGCCGGTGACGCCGTTGCTGACCGCGGCCTCGACCAGCGAGTCGAGCACCTGCCGCAGCTCGGCCTCGTCGAGCGTGGGTGGCACCTGTGCTACCGGTTGTCCACGCAGCAGTGCCACCGCGAACGGCACTCCTTGCGCGCCGACCGCCTGCGCAACCTGCGGCAGCGCGTCGACGTCGACCCGGGCCAGCAGGAAGCGTCCGGCATAGGCGTCGGCCAGCCGGGCCAGCAGGTCGTTAACCTCCACACTCGCGGGCGACCGCGGGGACCACAACGACAAGATGACCACGTGCTGCAGCGAGGCCTCGGCGATCTCGCCGATCTGGTCGGCAGTGGTCAAATCCACCGCGTACGCGCTACGACCGGCGGTCCCGGGCGCCGGAGTCGTGGCGGGGGCGAGACCCGAGAGGTCGATGGCACCTGGGCGGGAGAACTGCGGGGAGCTCATGGCCACCATTGTGGCCGAGGATGGGTCCTCAGAAACGTGCGGGCTCGCGGTACTCGCCCCACTCGGCGCGCAGCACGTCGCAGATCTCGCCGAGTGTCGCCTCCATCCGCGCGGCCTCCAGCATCGCGGGGATCATGTTGTCGCTGCCGCGAGCCACCTGCACGAGCCGGGTCAGCGCGGCCTGCACGGCGGTCTCGTCGCGGTCGACGCGTCGGCGCTGCAGCAGCGCCACCTGGTCGGTCTCGACCTCGTGCGAGACGCGCATGATCTCCAGCTCGCCGGTGACGGTCGGCCGGTGGCAGTTGACGCCGACGATCCGCTTGTCGCCCTTCTCGACGGCCGTCTGGTAGACGAAGGCCGCCTCGGCGATCTCGGACATGAACCAGCCGTCCTCGATCCCCCGCAGGATGCCCGACGTCATGGGCCCGATCGGGTGCGCGGCGCCGGAGGGCAGCGTGTCCCCGCCGCCCATCCGCCGGATCCGGTCGAAGATCGCTTCCGCCTCGACCTCGAGCCGGTCGGTCAGCGCCTCGACGTACCACGAGCCGCCCAGCGGGTCGGCGACGTTGCCGACACCCGTCTCCTCCATCAGCACCTGCTGGGTGCGCAGGGCGATCTCGGCCGCCTGCTGGCTGGGCAGGGCAAGGGTCTCGTCGAGGGCGTTGGTGTGCAGCGAGTTGGTGCCACCGAGCACCGCCGCGAGCGCCTCGACCGCCGTGCGCACGACGTTGTTGTACGGCTGCTGGGCAGTGAGTGAGACGCCGGCGGTCTGGGTGTGGAAGCGCAGCCACTGCGCCCTCTCGGTCCTGGCGCCGTAGACGTCACGCAGCCAGCGCGCCCAGATCCGGCGGGCGGCCCGGAACTTCGCGATCTCCTCGAAGAAGTCGAGGTGGGCATCGAAGAAGAAGGACAGCCCCGGCGCGAAGGTCTCGATGTCGAGGCCACGGGACAACCCGAGCTCGACGTAGCCGAAGCCGTCGGCCAGGGTGAAGGCCAGCTCCTGCGCGGCGGTCGAGCCGGCCTCGCGGATGTGGTAGCCCGACACCGACAGCGGCTTGTAGTCAGGGATCGACTGGGTGCAGTACTCCATCAGGTCGCCGATCAGCCGCAGATGGGGCTCCGGGGCGAACAGCCACTCCTTCTGCGCGATGTACTCCTTGAAGATGTCGGTCTGCAAGGTGCCGTTGAGCCGGCCCACGTCGATGCCCTGACGCTCGGCGGCCACCAGGTACATGCAGAAGACCGGCACGGCGGGGCCCGAGATCGTCATCGAGGTCGTGACCTCGTCGAGCGAGATCTCGGCGAACAGGGTCTCCATGTCCGCTGCGCTGTCGATGGCCACGCCGCAGTGCCCGACCTCGCCCAGCGACTGCGGCGCATCGGAGTCACGGCCCATCAGCGTCGGCATGTCGAAAGCGACGGACAAGCCGCCGCCGCCCGCGTCGAGGATCATCCGGTAGCGCTCGTTGGTCTGCTGGGCGTTGCCGAAGCCGGCGAACTGACGGATCGTCCAGCCGCGGCCGCGGTAGCCAGTGGCGTACAGGCCCCGAGTGAAGGGAAACTCCCCCGGCCAGCCGATCTGGTCGAAGCCCGGGACGCCGCGTTCGTCATCGGGGCCGTAGACCGGGTCGAGCTCGAGGCCGGACAGGGTGGTGAAGTCGGCGTCGCGCACCCGGGAGGCGGCGTAGCGCTGCTGCCACCGCTCGCGGCCGCTCGTCTCTTCGGTCATGGGGGCTCCTCGTCTGCTCCTGACAAATACTAGGACGTCCGACTATCTGTCGCCATCGCGACGCTTGCTCAGCGAAAGTCGCCCGCGGCCCTGCGCACCGGCGTGAGCAGATCGGTCAGCTCGTCCAGCCGGCCTGCATCGAGCATGTCGAGCCCGAAGTCGGCCGCGACCAGGTCGCCGGTCGCCCGCTCCACCACCGCGCGCCCAGCTGGCGTGAGCGACGCCAGCACCGCGCGGCGGTCGTGCGGGTGTGGCTGCCGCCGGACGAAGCCGGCCGCCTCGAGGCGCTGGACGATCGAGGTGACCGACGTCGGGTGCACCTGTAGGCGCTCCCCCATCTTTCCCATCGGCAGGGCGCCGGCGCGGCTGAACGTCAGCAGGACGAGCGCCTCGTAGCGGGCGAAGGTCAGGCCGTGCGGACGCAGGACCTCATCGAGGTGTGCGATTACCAGCTGCTGCACGCGCATGAGCGAGGTGACCGCACGCATCTGCGGCACGCCCGTCCAGCGCGGCGCCCATTGCCTGGCTGCTTCCTCGATCGGGTCGAAGGGCAGCGGGCGGCTGCGTGGCATGCGGCTCCCTCCCTGGGCACCGGTCAGGGCCGGCCCGGACGTGGACCGCGCAGGCCCGCGCGAGCGATCACCCGCTGGATCGTGAGGTCGCGAGAGTCCGGGTCGCCGACGAAGCGGATGTCGCGCAGTCCCTGCTCCTGCGCGGCGGACTCGAACACGAAGTGCCCGTAGCCCAGGAGCCGGCCCAGCAGCGGCTGGCGCACCGTGATGTCGAGGATCCGGGTCATCGGCATCGTCGCAATGGTTCGCGACAGCACGCCCTGGACCCGGAACACCCGCATGTTGGTGATCACGAAACGGTCCATCCGGTCACGGACCCCCAGCCAGGCCGCATGCGCTGCCAGCCCAGCCGCGACGAGCAGCAGCAGCCAGCCGAGGGAGATGGGGCCGACCACGGCCAGTGTCGCGAACATGCCCGCGAGCATGAGCTCAGCAGCCGGACGCACGAAGACGACCCAGTGGTGGGCGACCTCGTCGATCACCACCTCGCCCTCCTCGACCAGCAGATGTCGCTCGACATCCTGGTCGGGGACCAAGGACCACAGCCAGGGGAGCACGGCGTCAGCGGTGGCCGGTCACTGGGTCAGCGCGTTGAAGAAGCGGATCAAGCCGTGGAAGCCGGTGTCGAGCCAAGAGCCCAGGCTGCGCACCACACCGGCGAACTCCACGGGCTGGGTCAGCAGGTAGAACACCAGGAAACCCGCGATGAGAAGGCCGGCGCCCTTCTTCAGCGTCTGGGTCACGGTTCCTCCTCACCGATCGAGCGCGTCCGCAGGCATCTGGGCAGACGGCGTCGAGGTCTTGTCTAGCGCACCCCAACGAGCCCCTGGCGAAGGCGCGCCGCGCGGTTCGACGGGCGGGGGGCTCGCTTCCGGCGGCCGAGAGGGGCATGCTGCTCCTGCAGTGGTCAGCGCCGCACGTCACTCAACTGTGCCGAACGGCACCAACAGCGAGGAGCTTCCCGATGGCAAACTCCGACAAGAGCGTGGAGATCGGCCGGATCACGACCGACATCCCGGCCCGGATGGACCGGCTGCCGTGGGCGCGCTGGCACTGGCTGATCGTCATCGGCCTCGGCACCGTGTGGATCCTCGACGGCATCGAGGTGACCATTGTCGGGTCCCTGTCCGACGTGCTGAAGAAGTCGGGCACCGGGCTCGGCCTGACCAGCTTCGACGTCGGCCTCGCCGGTGCGGTCTATGTCGCCGGCGCGGCCCTGGGCGCGCTGTTCTTCGGCCAGCTGACCGACCGGTTCGGCCGCAAGAAGCTCTTCATGATCACGCTGGGCGTCTACCTGGTCGGGACGGTGCTCACGGCGTTCTCGATGAGTCCGCTGTGGTACTTCGTCTGCCGCGCGATCACCGGTGCCGGCATCGGTGGTGAGTACGCCGCGATCAACTCCGCGATCGACGAGCTGATCCCGGCGAAGTACCGAGGGCGGATCGACATAGCCATCAACGGCTCGTTCTGGGTCGGCGCCGGTGCCGGCGCGCTGCTCACGATCCCGCTGACCGACCCGACGAAGGTCAACCCCGAGTACGGCTGGCGGGGCGCCTTCGCCCTGGGCGCCGTCTTGGCCCTGGGGGTGCTGCTGGTGCGGCGCAACGTTCCGGAGAGTCCCCGCTGGCTGTTCATCCACGGCCGCGAGGACGAGGGAGACCAGATCGTCCGTGACATCGAGGAGCGCATAGAAAGCGAGTCGGGCGAGGCACTGGAGCCGGTGAGCGACACGATCACGATTCGGCAGCGGCGGACGATCAGCCTGCCCATGATTGCCCGGACCGTCTTCACGCTCTACCCGAAGCGCACGATCTTGTGCCTGTCGCTCTTCATCGGCCAGGCGTTCCTCTACAACGCCTTCTTCTTCACCTACGGCGACAGCCTCGGGCTGCTGGGGGTGACCACGACCGGCTACTACATAGCGGCGTTCGCGGCGAGCAACTTCCTGGGTGCGCTGCTGCTCAGTTCGTTCTTCGACACGATCGGCCGGGTGAAGATGATTGCCGGCACCTACATCCTCTCCGGAGCCCTGCTCGCCGTGGCGGGCTTCGTGCTCGGCGACCTGTCGGCGATTCAGCTGACGATCTTCGGCATGGTGATCTTCTTCTTCGCCTCCGCCGGGGCGAGCGCGGCCTACCTCACCGCCAGCGAGGTGTTCCCGATGGAGACCCGGGCCCTGTGCATCGCGTTCTTCTACGCGATCGGCACCGCGGTGGGCGGCATCACCGGCCCGCTGTACTTCGGCAAGCTGATCGGCTCCGCCAAGAGTCTGGCCGACGTCGCCCCCGGCTACTACATCGGTGCCGCCCTGATGATCGCCGGCGGCATAGTCGCGGCGTTCCTCGGCGTGCACGCGGAGCAGCAGTCGCTGGAGAACATCGCCAAGCCGCTCACGGCAGAGGACACGCTCAGCGACTCCGGACCGGACGGCTCCCGTACCGCGCCGGCACCGGCCTGACGACAGGAGACCGCACATGCCCATGCCCGCACCGCCCGCAGGCACCGAGCCGCAACCGGGCCCTCGCCGCAAGCGCGAGATCCGTCAGCTCGTTCGCGCGCTCGGGGAGGGCCCGGCCACCCACGACGAGCTGGCGCAGCGCGTCGGCGCGGCCTACTGGGACGAGGCTCGCTTCGACCAGGCACTCACCTGGGCGGTGGAGCACCGCCAGGTGCGCCGGGACGCCGAGGGCCACTACACCGCCGTCGGCTGAGCGCCGCGAAGTCCTACACCGCCTCCAGGAGCCGGTCGGCGGCGGTCCACGGGTCGCTGCTGCCGTCGACCACGGACTTCGCGAGCACGTCGAGGCGCTCGTCGCCGTGCACGTCGGCGAAGCGGGAGCGCAGCGCGGTGACCGCGATCGTCTCGATCTCGTCCCGCGCCCGCCGGTGCCGTCGGCGCGCCAGCTCACCGGTGTCGACCAGCCACTGTCGGTGCGCCTCGATCCGCTCCACCAGCTCGTCGACGCCCGTACCTTTGGCCGCCACCGTCTTGACGATCGGCGGGCGCCACCCACCCGCGACGCGCTCGGCGAGGGCCAGCATCGTGCGCAGCTCCCGGCGCAGGGAGTCGGCTCCGTCCCGGTCCGCCTTGTTGACCACGTAGACGTCGCCGATCTCGAGAATGCCGGCCTTGGCCGCCTGGATGCCGTCGCCCATCCCGGGAGCCAGCAGGACCACCGTCGTGTCGGCGAGCCCGGCCACCTCCACCTCCGACTGCCCCACCCCGACGGTCTCCACGAGAACCACGTCACAACCGGCGGCGTCGAGCACCCGAAGCGCCTGCGGCGCCGCCCAGGAGAGGCCCCCGAGGTGTCCCCGGCTCGCCATCGACCGGATGTAGACGCCACGGTCAGTGGCGTGCGCCTGCATCCGCACCCGGTCACCGAGCAGCGCACCTCCGGAGAACGGCGACGAAGGGTCGACCGCGAGCACGCCGACCCGTTTGCCGGCGGCTCGCAGCGCTCCCACGAGCGCAGCTGTCGACGTCGACTTGCCCACACCGGGGGAGCCGGTGATGCCCACGACCTGGGCGTTGCCGGTGTGCGGGGACAGCAGTGCCGACACCTCACGCAGCAGCGGCGAGGCGTCCTCGACCAAGGAGATCAGCCGCGCGACGGCCCGTGGTTCACCGTGCCGAGCGCGCTCCACGAGCTCCGGGACGGACGCGGACCGCCGGCTCACGCGCCGGGGACTCGGAGGATCAACGCTTCGCCCTGACCGCCGCCGCCGCACAGCGCCGCCACGCCGATGCCGCCACCGCGGCGGCGCAGCTCGAGGGCCAGATGCAGCACGAGCCGGGCCCCGCTCATGCCGATCGGGTGTCCGAGCGCGATCGCGCCGCCGTTGACGTTGACGATGTCCTCGCTGATGCCGAGCTCGCGGCTGCTGGCTATGCCCACCGCCGCGAATGCCTCGTTGATCTCGACCAGGTCGAGATCCTCGGGCGCAACGCCCTCCTTCGCGCAGGCCTGGGCGATCGCGCGCGCCGGCTGGAGCTGGAGACTCGAGTCCGGGCCGGCGACGCTTCCGGTGGCGCCGATCTCGGCCAACCACTCCAGCCCGAGCTCCTCGGCCCTGGCCTTGCTCATCACGACGACCGCGCAGGCCCCGTCCGAGATCTGGGAAGCCGAGCCGGCGGTGATCGTCCCATTGCTGTCGAAGGCCGGCCGCAGCCTGCCGAGCGACTGCCCGGTGGTGTCGCTACGGACGCCCTCGTCCTCCCGGACCCACGTCGAGTCGCCCCGACGGCTCGGCACCTCGACCGGCACCACCTCGTCGTCGAAGACACCGTTCTTCCAGCCGAGCGCCGCCCGTTGGTGAGAGCGAGCCGCATACTCGTCCTGCTCCTCGCGAGTGAGCTTGATGCTCTCGGTGTTGCGCTGCTCGGTCAGCGACCCCATCGCCTGCTGCGTGAACGCGTCGAACAGACCGTCGTGGGCCATCGAGTCGACCAGCGTGGCGTCGCCGTACTTGGTGCCCTCGCGCGACCTCGGCAACAGATGGGGCGCGTTGGTCATCGACTCCATGCCGCCGGCGACGATCGTGGCGTGCTCGCCCGCGCGGATCAGCACGTCGGCGAGCGCTATCGCGTTGATGCCGGACAGGCAGACCTTGTTGAGCGTCACCGCGGGAACGGTCATCGGGATACCGGCGCCGTAGGCCGCCTGCCGAGCGGGAATCTGGCCGGCCCCGGCCTGGAGCACCTGTCCCATGACCACGTAGTCGACCTGCTCAGGAGCGACACCGGCGCGCTCCAGGGCCGCCCTGATGGCGACCGCGCCGAGGTCGGCTCCGGAGAAGCTCTTGAGGCCACCCAGCAGGCGTCCGATCGGCGTGCGTGCTCCAGCGACGATGACGGTCTCGGTCATGGGTCCCTCCCGCGGTGCGGCGTCTTCAGGCAGACTACCGACCGTCGGGAGGCGCGTCGGGCCCGACGTAGGCGCCACCGGTGTTAGCCGCCTCACCGAGCCTGAGCCGAGCGGAGGACCCGCGCCCGTGTTGGTTCCGCAGCACCTGTTGACCGCAGTCGACCACGTCGGCATCGCCGTGCCGGACCTCGACGAGGCGCTTGCCTTCTACGCCGACACCTTCGACCTGCATGCGGTGCACGAGGAGGTCAACGAGGAGCAGGGCGTCCGAGAGGCCATGCTGGCGGTCGGGAACTCCGACACGCGCATCCAGCTGCTCGCACCGCTGCACGAGGACTCCCCGATCGGCAAGTTCCTTGCACGGCACGGCCAGGGCATCCAACAGCTTGCCTACCGGGTCACAGACCTCGACGCGGTCTCTTCGGTTCTGCGGGAGCGCGGTGTACGCCTGCTCTACCCGAAGCCGCGTCGGGGCACCGCCGACAGCCGCGTGAACTTCATCCACCCACGCGACGCCGGTGGTGTGCTGGTCGAGCTCGTCGAGCCCGCTGCCGGCCCGAGCAGGACGCCGTAGGCCGGCGGAGCAGGTCACCGGCTGCACAAGGCGCCCGTCGCTGGGTAGTGTCCGGCGGCATGCTGGAGATCCGCGACGCGATAGTGGCCGGCGCGACGCCCGAGGAGCTGGCGGCACTCGAGGTGCCGACCTCCTACCGCGGGGTGACCGTGCACCGCGAGGACGTGGACATGTTCGCCGGCCTGGCGACCCGCGACAAGGACCCGCGTAAGAGCCTGCACCTCGACGAGGTGCCCGTGCCCGAGCTCGGTCCCGGCGAGGCACTGGTCGCCGTGCTGGCCAGCGCCATCAACTACAACACGGTGTGGACGTCCATCTTCGAGCCCGTCTCGACGTTCAGCTTCTTGGCCCGCTACGGCCAGAGCTCGGCCATGGGCAAGCGGCACGATCTCCCCTACCACGTCGTCGGCTCCGATCTGGCCGGGGTCGTCCTGCGTACGGGCGTGGGCGTCAACGCCTGGCGTCCCGGTGACGAGGTCGTCGCGCACTGCCTGTCGGTTGAGCTCGAGCGCCCAGACGGCCACAACGACACGATGCTCGATCCCGAGCAGCGGATCTGGGGCTTCGAGACCAACTTCGGCGGCCTGGCCGAGCTGGCTCTGGTCAAGGCCAACCAGCTGATGCCGAAACCCGCTCATCTGACCTGGGAGGAGTCCGCCGCCCCGGGGCTGGTCAACTCCACGGCCTACCGCCAGCTCGTGTCGCGTAACGGCGCGGACATGAAGCAGGGCGACGTGGTGCTGATCTGGGGAGCATCTGGTGGTCTCGGCTCCTACGCGACCCAGCTTGCGCTGAACGGCGGCGCGGTGCCCGTATGCGTGGTTTCGAGCCCCGAACGGGCTGAGATCTGCCGGCGCATGGGTGCAGAGCTGATCATCGACCGCGCCGCCGAGGGCTATCGGTTCTGGGCCGACGACACCACTCAGGACCCCGCGGAATGGCGCCGGCTCGGGCAGCGCATCCGCGAGCTCACCGGTGGCGACGACCCCGACATCGTGTTCGAGCACCCGGGACGCGAGACGTTCGGCGCCAGCGTGTTCGTCGCGCGCCGGGGCGGCACCGTCGTCACCTGCGCGTCGACGTCCGGCTTCCTCCACGAGTACGACAACCGCTACCTGTGGATGAGCCTCAAACGCATAGTCGGCTCCCACTTCGCGAACTACCGGGAGTCCTGGGAGGCCAACCGGCTCGTCGCCAAGGGCCTGATCCACCCGACGGTCTCCACGGTGTACCCGATGGACCGCACCGGACAGGCGACCTACGACGTCCACCGCAACCTCCACTCGGGCAAGGTCGCGGTACTGTGTCTGGCACCGGAGGAGGGGCTGGGTGTGCGTGACCCCGAGCTGCGCGCCCGGCACTGGGACGCGATCAACCGTTTCCGCGGGATGTGACGGGTCCCCCTTTCTGCACAGCAGCCGACGGCAACAGTGAGGACCGCCGATGACCGACTCGCAGGGACTCTCGATCTTCGACTCCGGCAGCCCGGGTAGTCCGGGCGGCTCGGACCGTTCCAGCACCTCGACGGGCTCGGCGAGCACGCCTGCCGAGGCTGCCGTGAGCGCGCCGACGGGGTTCCCGGTGGTGCGCCGGGGCGGCTACGACCGCGACGCGGTGGACGCCTGGGCGCAGGAGCGGGACGCCGCGACCCGCCGTGTGGTCGACGACCTCGACGCGACGGCACGCCGAGCGCGTGACCTCGAGGCGTCGGTGGAGTCCCTGCGACGACAGCTCGCCGAGGTGAACGCTCCCAGCTACTCCGGTCTAGGCGGCAAGGCAGCCGCGATGCTCACCCTCGCCGAGCAGCAGGCCGATGAGGTGATCGGCCGAGCCCGTGCCCAGTCGGAGCAGATGCGGCGCCAGGTCGAGCACGACGTGGCGGCGCTGCGTTCCTCGGCCACCCGCGAGGCCGACGACGTACGCGTCGGTGCGCTGAGCGAGATCGAGGACCAGCGCGCCCGCTCCCGGTCCGCTGCCGAGGAGGAGCGGTCGCTGGCCAAGGCCGAGGCCGCCGACGTTGTCGCCAGCGCCAAGCGTGAGGCTCGCCAGGTGCGGCTGGCCGCCGAGCAGGAGTCCAACGCGCTGCGCACCTCGGCCCGCCGCGAGGCCGAGCAGGTCAAGGCAACCGCCGACCGTGAGCTGACCGAGGCCCGAAGGCTGCTGGCCGTCGAACGGGAGCGCCTGTCGAAGGAGGCGGCTGACAGCCACCGAGCCGCCACCTCCGAGACCGGCCACCTGGTGGCCGAGGCCGAGCAGCGGGCCGCCGCCGCGGAGGACCGCGCCCAAACCGCGATGGCCCAGGCCAACAAGCACCGCGACGCAGCCACCGCCGAGGCACAGGGGCAGGTGGCCCGGGCCCGCCGGGAAGCCGAGCAGATCGTCGCCTCGGCGAAGAAGCACGCCCAGCAGCTGCTGGCCAATGCCACCGCCGACCTCGAGCGCCAGACCAACAACGCCCGCTCCGAGCTCGACCACATGCAGCGCCGACGCGACGCGATCGTCGCCCAGCTTGCGCAGCTGAACGACATAGTTTCGTCCTTCTCCGGAGTGGAGACGCCGACCGGTGGCGGTGCTCCGGCAACCGGCCGGGCCACGGCGGGTCAAGCAGTCTCTGCCGCCGGTGGCCCCGTTCCGGCGACGGCCGCCCGCCCCACTCGCTCTGGCCCGACCCAGTCGGCCCCCGCCGCCCGACCGCCCTCGGCGCGGTCCACCCGGGCGGCAGCACCGGCAGCGCCGGCGCCCGCACCTCCCGCCCCCGCCAAAGCCCCCACCCCGCGCGCGGCGCAGGCACCGGCGCCGCCGGCTCCTGCGAGCGCCGCCCCGACGACCGCGCCGCCAACCGGAGGACCCGGCAACCCCGCCTCGGCTTCGGACGCCGACGACACGATCGTCATCGAGCCCGTCACCGACCGCTGAGGCAGCCTCCCTGACCGCTCCTCACACCCAACGACCATGCGCCACTCGATCAGGGCCGGCCCAGCGGCGGAAAGGCGGCCGGCGTCCGGTCGGCGTAGGCGGACGTGTCGGCCTTGTCCATGGGGCCGGTCCAGCTGCGCGGCAGCGGCACGGTCACCTTCGGCGCCAGTCGGGTGACGATCTCGTCGAGCACCCGCTCGGCCTGGCCTACCCACAGGTGCTTGGCGCCGTCGACAGCGACGACCTCGGCCTGCGGCACCCGGGCGAAGCGCTGCGCGGCCTCGGCAGGGCGGAGGTAGTCGTCGAGCTCGGGCACCAGGACCACCAGCGGCTTGCCCGAGGCAGCCCATCGGTCGAGTTCGTCGGTCCCGGCCGAGCGCAGCGGCGGGGAGAGTAGGACGGCACCGGCAAGCCGCTGGTCGAGACCGTGGACCAGCGCCAGGTCGGTCCCGAAGGACCAGCCGACGAGCCACGGTGGAGGCAGCTCGGCGAGCTCCGCGTACTCGATGGCCGCGGCCACGTCGAACCGCTCACCGATGCCGGAGTCGAAGCTGCCCTCGCTGGTGCCCTGCAGGCTCGACGTGCCGCGGGTGTTGAAACGCAGCACGGCGATGCCTGCCAGCGCCGGCAACCGGTAGGCCGCCTTGCGGAAGAGGTGACTGTCCATCATTCCGCCATGGGTGGGCAGCGGATGCAGAGCGATCATCGTGGCGACCGGGTCGCGGTCCAGCGGGCGGGCCAGCTCGGCGACCAGGCGCAACCCGTCGGCGGTGCGCAACACGAGCGGCTCGCGACGGGCCGGCAGCACCGACGTGCCCCGGATCGGCGCGGAGGTCACGTCACCGGGTCGAGTAGTCGCGGAAGCCTCGTCCGCTCTTGCGACCGAGGTAGCCCGCCGTCACCAGGTGCTCGAGGAGCGGCGTCGGCGCGAAGCCGGGCTCGCGGAACTCGGCGAACAACGTGCGCTGGATGGCCAGCGAGACGTCGTTGCCGACGACGTCGAGCAGCTCGAAGGGGCCCATCGGCAAGGCGCAGCCACTCTTCATGGCGGTGTCGATGTCATCGGCACTGGCGTAGTTGGCCTCGACCATGCGCACGGCGTCGTTGAGGTAGGGGAACAGCAGCGCGTTGACTATGAAGCCGGCCCGGTCCTTGCAGGTGACCGGATGCCGACCGATCGCTTCGCACAGGGCCTGGACGGTCTCGGTCACCTCGGACGACGTCGCCACCGTGGAGACGACCTCCACCAGCTCCATCACCGGAGCCGGGTTGAAGAAGTGCATGCCGACGACGTCGCCGGCGCGTGCGGTGACCGATGCGCATTCGATCACCGGCAGCGACGAGGTGGTCGTGGCGAGGATCGCCCCGGGCCGGCAGATCTCGTCGAGGTTCTCGAACAGGGCCTTCTTGACCGGCAGCGACTCCACCACAGCCTCGACCACCAGGTCGACGTCACGCAGGTCCGCCAGGTCCGTCGTGCCGGTGACGTGCTCCAGCAGCGCATCCTTGGCGCGCTCGTCGAGCCGGCCGCGTGAGATCTGCTTGTCGAGGGAGCGCGTGATGGCGGCGCGCACCACCTGGACCTTCTCGACGCTGCGCGTGGCGCTGACCACGTCGAACCCGGCGCGGGCGAAGACCTCGACGATTCCGGTCGCCATCGTGCCGGAACCGACGACGCCCACCTTGCGGATCGGCCGGTGCAGCGACGGTGTTGCGTCCGTACCCGGGGTCTCGTCGTCGTCGACGACGACCGGCGAGTCGGGACCGGAGTAGGTGTAGAAACCGCGCCCGGTCTTGCGACCCAGCAGCCCCGCGGTGACCATCTGCTTGAGCACCGGCGCCGGTGCGTGCAGCCGGTCGCGGCTCTGCAGATACATCGTCTCCAGGATCTCGTACGCGGTGTCCAGGCCGATCAGGTCGAGCAGCGCCAGCGGACCCATCGGGTAGCCGCACCCCAACCGCATGGCGGTGTCGATGTCCTCACGGCTGGCGAAGCGCGCCTCGTACATCGACGCGGCGTGGTTGAGGTAGCCGAACAGCAGCGCGTTGGCGATGAACCCTGCCTTGTCACCGGCAACCACTGGGTTCTTGCCGAGCCGGCGGGCCAGGGCCGTCACGTCGTCGACGACATCGGGCGACGTCACGACGGTGCGGATCACCTCGACGAACGCCTGCACCGGAGCCGGGTTGAAGAAGTGCATGCCGACCACCCGGTTCGGCCGGCTGGTCGCCGCCGAGATCTGGGTGACCGACAGCGACGACGTGTTGGTGGCCAGCACCGCGTCCGCACCGACGATCTCGTCGAGCCGGGTGAAGATCGCTCGCTTGAGGTCCAGCTGCTCGACGACCGCCTCGACCACGAGGTCGCACTCCTTGAGCTCGGCGAGGTCGGTGCCGAAGGTGATCCGATCGAAGATCGCCGACTGTTCCTCGCCGGTGAGCTTGCCGCGGCTGACCGCTCGGTCGGTCGAGTGCGAGATGTGCTGCCGACCGCGGTCCACCTGCTCCGGTGACTGCTCGATCCCCACGACTGCGAAGCCGTTGCGGGAGAACACCTCGGCGATGCCCGCTCCCATCGTGCCCAGACCGACCACACCGATCGTGTGAAACGTGCGCGACATGGCGGGCAGTCTGCCATGCGGCGGCGGGGGGATCGCGGTGCGGCGCCTACCGCGGCACCGGCTAACGTTGCGCTCCGTGCGCCTCGTGATCGCCCGCTGCTCGGTCGACTACGCCGGTCAGCTCAGCGCTCACCTGCCGCTGGCCACGCGACTCATCCTGGTGAAGTCCGACGGGTCGGTATCGGTCCACAGTGACGACCGCGCGTTCAAGCCGCTGAACTGGATGAGCCCGCCGTGCACGCTGCGCGAGGAGACCCACGACGGCATCGTGGAGTGGACGGTGAGCGCCGCGAAGGTCGACGGCACCTTGCGCATCCGGCTCGAGGAGGTGCTGCACGACTCGGCACATGACCTCGGACCGGAGCCGGGGCTGGTGAAGGACGGCGTCGAGAGGCACCTGCAGGAGCTGCTCGCCGAGCACCCGACGGCGTTGGGGACCGGGCTGTCACTGGTGCGCCGGGAGTACCCGACCGCGATCGGGCCGGTCGACCTGATGTGCCGAGACGTCGCGGGCGCCAGCGTCGCGGTGGAGGTCAAGCGGCGCGGCGAGATCGACGGCGTGGAGCAGCTCACGCGCTACCTCGAGCTGCTGAACCGTGACCCGCACCTGGCCCCGGTGCGCGGCATGCTCGCCGCCCAGATGATCAAGCCGCAGGCACGCGTGCTCGCATCCGATCGCGGCATTGCCTGCGTGACGGTCGACTACGATGCGCTGCGCGGCATCGACGACCCGGCGCTGCGGCTGTTCTGAGCGAGCAGCCCGCCGGCCCCGGCACCGTCGCGGTCCAGGCCGGCCACCGCCGCTGCGACGTCGTCGGCGCACCCCCAGGACAGCGTCACGCCGGCTCCGCCGTGCCCGTAGCAGTGCACGACCGGCGCGGCCCCCAGGCGGTCCTGCACCTCCAGCCGGACGGCCGCGCGGCACGGCCGCAGCCCCACCCGGACGCCGAGCACCCGGGCCGCGGCCAGCTCGGGAACCAGCGCACGGGCGCGGTCGAGGATTCGCTGCGACAGCACCGGGTCGGGCGTGCGGTCCCAGGCCCACTCGTCGTCACTACCCCCGAGGACGACGTCGTGGCTGCGCGGCACGACATAGGTCATTCCCCCAAGCGTCTCGTCGAGCCAGACCCGCTCGACCCCGACCTGCGCCACGCGGACGACCTGGCCACGAACGGGGTACATGCCCGCGTCGTCGGCGAGTGACCGGGCGGCCAACCCGCTCGCGTTGACCACGACGTCGCCGCCCTCGGGCAAGCTGCTGAGCGCCAGCCGGGTCAGCGTGCCGCCGGCAGCTCGCAACCGCGCGGTCAGGTACCCCAGATACACCGGCATCTCGATCACCGGGGCGGTGAACTGCCAGCCGTCGACGAATCCTGCGGGCAGGTCCGGCGGCCGGCGCAGCTCGGGCACCGTGTCGGTCCACCACGGGTCGGGCATCGAGGTGCGGTGCAGCTCGACGCTGTCGCGCATCACGACCCCGGCGCGTGGCACGTCGGCCAGCTCCTCGAACGCCGCGTACGACCGCCGGGCCCACCGTCCGACCGCCACCTGAGGCGCCGCTCGATAGGGGTACCACCAGGCCGCGGCCACCGCCGAGGTGGTCTCCGCCGGCAAATCCCTGGCGAGCACGTGCACGTCGTGACCGGTCTCGGCCAGCCGCACTGCACAGGTCAGCCCGATGACCCCGGCACCGACGACCAGCACACGCACCCGATCAGTCTGGCAGCCGGTCAAACGCCCCCGGCCCCGGAAGGGCCCAGTAGTCGGAGCTACGGATGGGCGCGGCTGTCGCCGGATGGCCACGAGACGCAACGCCAGCCGTCGGCGTCGGCCGACAGCTCGACCAGCGAGCAGTTGCCCAGCGAGTGGTCGAGCCGGCGGCCGGTCGGCAGGTTCGGCGCGAGCCGGGGCAGCATGAACGACATGACCCCGGCGTGGCTGACCACGAGCACGGTCTCGCCACGGTGCAGGTCGCTCAGCTCCTCGAGCACCGCGCGGTACCGGCTCAGGAGCTGTTCCCCCGTCTCTGCGCCGGGACAGCCGATCGTCAGGTCGTCGGCAGCCCAGGCCGTGAGGACCTCGGAGATCGCGGGGCTGAACACCGCACCGGCAAGGCTGCCCACCCCGAACTCCCGCAGCCCCTCGCGTATCTTGACCGCGCAGCCGAGGACACCGGCGACGATCTCTGCGGTCTGCACCGCGCGGGCCAGCGGGCTCGCATAGACCAGGGCGACGTTGCGTTCCCGCAGCCGGACGCCGAGCTCACGAGCCTGTGCGCGGCCGGCCAGGGTGAGCGACCCCCCGTCTTCGCTGACCCGGTCCGACTCGTACTCCGCCTCGCCGTGGCGGGCGACCAGGATCGTCGCGGCACACTGCAGGTCGCTCACCCGGCGAGCCCGTGCGCGGCGCGGATCACGTCGACGACCCGGTCCATGATCGCGGTCAAGCCGAAGTCCTTCGGGGTGAAGACGGCTGCCACCCCCTGCGCCCGAAGCACTCGCGCATCGGTGATCGGCACGATGCCACCGATGACGACCGGCACCTCCGCCAGACCCGCCTCGCGCAGGCCGCGCAGCACGTCGGGCACCAGCTCGAGGTGCGAGCCGGAGAGGATGGACAGTCCGACGCAGTGCACGTCCTCGGCCACCGCGGCCGCCACGATCTGCGCCGGGGTCAGCCGGATCCCCTGGTAGACGACCTCGAAGCCGGCGTCGCGAGCCCGCACGGCCACCTGCTCGGCGCCGTTGGAGTGCCCGTCGAGGCCGGGCTTGCCGACCAGCAGCCGCAGCCGGCCACCGAGCTCCGCCCCGGTCTCCTGTACGCGGCGGCGCACGCCGGCCAGCTCGGCACCGGCCTCCTCGACGCCCACCGAGCCCGAGACCCCGGTCGGTGCCCGGTACTCACCGAAAACCTCGCGTAGCGCGCCCGTCCACTCGCCGGTGGTCGCGCCCGCGCGGGCCGCGACGAGCGTCGCCCCCATCAGGTTGACCCCCGACTTCGCATCCTCCCGGAGCTGGGTCAGCGCCTCCTCCACCGCCGCGGCACTCCGTTGCGCGCGCCAACGCTCGGTGGACGTCACGGCCGCGGCCTCGGCCGCGGGATCGGCGGACTGGATGGCGGTGTCGAGGTCCGCGGTCAACGGCGACGGCTCGGTCTCGACGAAGCGGTTGACGCCCACCACGACGTCCGCGCCGCTCTCGATCCGCGACCGCCGCCGGGCGTGGGCGGCCACCAATGCGCTCTTCATGTAGCCCGACTCCACCGCCGCAACCGCCCCGCCCATCGCTTGGACGCGGTCGATCTCCTGGGTCGCCCCGGTCACCAGCTCGGCCACCCTTGCCTCGACGACTCGGCTGCCGGCGAAGAGGTCCTCGTGCTCGAGCAGGTCGGACTCGAAGGCGAGCACCTGCTGCAGGCGCAACGACCACTGCTGGTCCCAGGGTCGGGGCAACCCGAGCGCCTCGTTCCAGGCCGGCAGCTGCATCGCGCGGGCGCGGGCGTCCCTGCTGAGCGTGACCCCGAGCATCTCGAGCACGATGCGCTGCACGTTGTTCTCCGGCTGTGCCTCGGTGAGGCCCAGCGAGTTGACCTGCACGCCGTAGCGGAAGCGCCGCATCGAGGGGTCTGTGACGCCGTAGCGCTCGCTGGTCAGCGAGTCCCACAGCGCCACGAAGGCCCGCATCTTGCACATCTCCTCGACGAACCGCACGCCGGCGTTGACGAAGAACGAGATCCGGCCCACCACCGAGCTGAACGCCGCCGGCGGCACCTGGCCGGAGTCGCGCACCGCGTCGAGCACCGCGATGGCGGTGCAGAGCGAGTACGCGAGCTCCTGCACCGGTGTGGCGCCGGCTTCCTGCAGGTGATAGCTGCAGATGTTGATGGGGTTCCACCTCGGCATCGCGGCGACGGTGTAGGCGATGGTGTCGGTGGTCAGGCGCAGTGAGTGCTCGGGCGGGAAGACATAGGTTCCGCGGGAGAGGTACTCCTTGATGATGTCGTTCTGCGTCGTGCCGGTCAGCGCACTCGCCGCGACGCCCTGCTCCTCGGCCACCACCTCGTACAGCGCGAGCAGCCACATGGCGGTGGCGTTGATGGTCATCGAGGTGTTCATCTCATCGAGCGGGATGCCCTCGAACAGCCGACGCATCTCGCCCAGGTGTGGCACCGGCACTCCGACCTTGCCGACCTCCCCGCGCGCGAGCTCGGAGTCGGGGTCGTAGCCGGTCTGCGTCGGCAGGTCGAAGGCGACCGACAGGCCGGTCTGACCCTTGGCCAGGTTGCGTCGGTACAACAGGTTGGAGTCCGTGGCCGAGCTGTGCCCCGCGTACGTCCGCATCATCCAGGGCCGATCGCGCATGCTCACGAGAGTAGAGCCCATTACCGCCCGGCAACCCTCCCGTGACCGGGCTCACGCCGGGCGGAGCTCCCGGCCCGCCCGTGCTGCGCACTCAGTCGTAGGTGAAGAAGCCGCGACCGCTCTTGCGACCCAAGTCCCCCGCGTCGACCATGCGGGAGAGGATCTCGGGAGGGAAGAACTTCTCGTCGGCGCACTCGGCGTAGATGTTGGCGGCGGCGTTCCGCAGGATGTCGACGCCGGTCAGGTCGGTCGTCGCCAGCGGGCCCATCGCGTGGCCGAAGCCCAGCCGGCACGCGGTGTCGATGTCCTCGGCGCTGGCCACGCCGCTCTCATAGAGCCTGACCGCCTCCACCACCAGGGCGCTGATCAGACGGGTGGTGACGAAGCCCGCGACGTCGCGGTTGACCACGACGCAGGTCTTGCCGACGCCCTCGGCGAACGCGCGGGCCGTCGCCAGCGTCTCGTCGCTGGTCTTGTGACCTCGGACCAGCTCGCACAACGCCATCATCGGCACGGGTGAGAAGAAGTGCGTGCCGACCACCGACTCCGGGCGAGCGGTGGTGGCCGCGATCGTAGTGACCGGGATCGCCGAGGTGTTCGTGGCGAGCACGGTGTCGGGTCCGCAGACCCGGTCGAGCAGTCTGAACACCTCGCGCTTGACGGCCAGCTCCTCGAAGACGGCTTCGACCACGATGTCGGCATCGGTGGCCGCGTCCTCGAGGTCGGTCGTCGTCGTGATCCGAGCCAGCACCTCGACACGCTCGTCCGGCGAGACGGCACCCCTGGCCACGAAGCGGTCCAGCGACTTCTCGATGGCCGTCGTGCCGCGGGCCAAGGCGTCGGTGGTGATGTCGCGCAGAGTGACGTCCCAGCCGGCGACCGCCGACACCTGGGCGATCCCCGACCCCATCAGCCCGGCACCCACCACCGTCAGCCTGCCCGCCATCGCACCGGTTCCCTTCCTCGCACACCTGACCGCGAGCAGCCTAGCCAGCCGTTGGGCGTCCACCCGGGTGCGGGGAGCACGACCGGGCTGCACACTTGCCTGGTGCCGATCTCGCCGATGCACACCAGCGACTACGTGTTCCTGCCGATCACCGTGGCGCTGCTCATCGCCTTGCTCGCACTCGTGCTCCGCTGGAGCAACGGCGCACGAGGGTCTCTACGTCGGCCGCCCGCGCCGGGAAGTGTCGGCGACCACGGCCTGCTCGTGCCGATGACCACCGTGCGGGACCCGCAGCGGGCGGCGGTCATGGTGGCGGCGCTGCGCGAGGTCGACATCGCGGCCTCGCTCTCCGGGCCACCCGGCCGGCAGCTGCTGTTGGTGTGGCCGGACCAGGTCGACACCGCCTGGCACCGGCTCGTGGAGCTGGCCCGCGAGGAACGCTGAGGTCCGCTCGGTCGCCACCCACGCCCTAGGGTTGTCCCCATGGTGAACCTGACCCGCATCTACACCCGGACCGGTGACTCCGGGAGCACCCGGCTGGGTGACATGAGCTCGACCCGCACGACCGACCCGCGGGTCGGCGCCTACGGCGACGTCAACGAGGCCAATGCCCACGTCGGCCACGCGCGAGTCGCCGGTCAGCTCGACGCCGACGTGGTCGACGTGCTCGGAACCGTACAGAACGAGCTCTTCGACGTGGGGGCGGACTTCTCGACCCCGGTGGTGGCCGATCCCGAGTTCCCACCGCTGCGGGTGACAGCCGACTACGTCGACCGGCTGGAGGCGTGGTGCGACCACTACAACGCGGATCTGCCCAAGCTGCGCTCGTTCATCCTGCCGGCCGGGACCATCGGTTCCGCGCTGCTCCACGTCGCCTGCACCAGCACCCGACGGGCCGAACGTTCGGCGTGGGCCGCCTTCGAGATGCACGGCGAGACCATGAACGAGGTGGCGCTGACCTATCTCAACCGACTCTCGGACCTGCTGTTCATCCTGGCTCGGCACGCCAACCGCTC
>JBBSGC010000019.1:0-20922 GCA_038254525.1 Propionibacteriales bacterium
CCACGACCGCGCCTTCTGACGGCTCCCCCTACTGCGCCTCGTGCGGCCCCGGCAGCGTCACTCGCAGGCCGAGCCGTCTCCGTCTCCGTCGAGGCCGTAGGGGTCGGAGCCGGTCACGGTGATCGGGGTCTTGCTGGAGGGGATGTCGTCGCAGTTCAGGTCGGCCACCTTGGGCAGGCACGGCGAGTAGCCCGGTTCGCAGCCGCCGCCTGAGGGGGGTGGCGGCTGTGTCGTAGGCGCCGGTGCTGGCGTGCTGGTGGGCTGCGCAGCTGGCGGTGTGCCGGCCCGCTGAGCGCATGAGTGCAGGTCACAGGCTTGCAGGGGACGAGCCGGCCTGTAGGCCGGATCCTGTGCGGGCGCCGAAACGCCCCGGCGGCCATCCATCTCGTGGGGCACCGTTGCCGATGCCCTCGTGCGGCCCACCCGCGGACTCGGGCGAGCAGCCCTCGATCGTCCGCGCAGGCGACGGTCGTGACCGCGCCCTCTTGGCCTTGCTCCGGGTGGGGTTTACCCAGCCGTCCCGGTCGCCCGGGACGCTGGTGGTCTCTTACACCACCGTTTCACCCTTACCCGCACCCACGTCCGGCTTGCGCACGTGGGCCGCTGGCGGTCTGTCTCTGTGGCACTGTCCCGCGAGTCACCTCGGGTGGGTGTTACCCACCACCCCGCTCTGTGGAGTCCGGACCTTCCTCGGCGGGCAGCTTGCGCCGCCCGACGCGGCCGCCCGGCCGGCTCGTCCGCGAGCCAGCGTAGCGGTCCGGCTCAGCACAGCTCGAAGGCGACGGTACGGGTGGCGATGTCGGCCTTGGTCAGGCGCACCCGTACCCGCTCACCGAGCGGCAGAGCTGCCTGGGCACGCACACCGGCCTCGACCGCCGGATCGCTGATCACGACGTGACCCTTGTGCGGGTCCTTGCGGTCGGTGTCCACGACCACTGCGTCGAAGGTCTCCCCCACCGATGGCGCCAGCACCCCGGACTCAACCAGGTCGAGGACCGCGCGCTCGAAGGCCGCGGCCCGACGGCTCGAGGCCTGCATCGTTGCCGGCAGGTCGGGCAGTGCCGTGGCCACCCAATCCGGCACCGGCTGCCCCGCACACAGTTCGAGACAGACCGCACCGACATAGCGGTCGGCGAGCCGGCGCAGCGGCGCGGTCGCATGCGCGTAGGGAGCGGCGATCGCCGCGTGCACCGGCTGCTCGGGGGGACTGCCGGAGAACGCGGCGTAGCCGGCGCCGCGCAGCAGCGACGTGCATGCGGTCAGCATCGCCGCGTGCGACGGTTGGGTCGGATCGAGGCTGCGCACGAAGTCGGGGTAGTTCCGGTCCCACGGCCAGTCGATGTGCAGTGCAGCAGCCGTCCGGCGCAGATGGTTCTCCCCGCGCTCGTCCGCGGGTGGCAGCGTCCGCAGGAGGCCGACTCCGCCGTCCAGCATTAGGCGCGCCGCAGCCATGCCGGTCAGCAGCGAGATCTGGGCGTTCCAGTCCTCGACCGGCAGCGGCGCCCGGTAGGCGAGCGACCACCGCTCGCCCTTGGCGAGGACCTCCTGCTCCGGAAGCGGCAGGCTGACCCCGCCACGCTCGCGTTCGAGCTGCTGGCGCAGGCGGCCCACCTCGGCGAGGAGCTGGAACACCTCGTCGGCGGAGCCGTCGTCGAGGGCCTGCTGCACCGATACGTAGTCGTGCCGCGACCGGCTACGGACCCGCGCCCGGCGCACCTGGGTCGACGTCGGACGACCAGACTCGTCGAGGGCGAACTCCCACACCAGAGCCGGCCGGACGACGTCGGGCAGCAGGCTGGCCGCGGCCTCGCCCAGCACCGGTGGATGCAGCGGGATCCGGTGGTCCGGTGCGTAGAGGGTCTCGCCCCGCCGGTGCGCCTCGACGTCGACGGGGCCGCCCGGCGCGACGAAGGCGGCGACATCGGCGATCGCGTAGCGCACGACGTAGCCCGAACCTGTCCGCTCGATGTGCATCGCCTGGTCGAGGTCCATGGAACCGGCCGGGTCGATAGTCACGAAGGGGACGTCGGTGCAGTCGCGATCCGGCAGCACGACCGAGCTGGCCGACTGCTCGGCTGCTGCGAGCACCTCGGGCGGGAACTCCTGTGGCACCTCGAGCTCGGTGCGGATGGCGGCGATCCCGTCGGCGAAGGTGGCCGCCGGCTCGTCGCGGACGCGGATTCGACCTCGTGGCACGCTCAGCCTCCCTCGGCACATCGGCTCGCTGCGTGCGTCAGCCTAGAGGCAGCCGGCGCTGCCGTACCCTCGGCCGGTGATCCTGCAGGCAGCCGTGGCGTTGGTCGCCCTCGCGGCGATGCTCGTGACGGTGGTCGCCCGGCCGCAGCGGTGGGTGGAGGTCGCGGTCGGCACCGCTGCCGCGACGGCTGTGCTGGTCAGCCGGGCAGTCACCGTCGCCGGCGCACGTACCGAGGTGGCCCACCTGTCGTCGGTCGTCGCGTTCCTCGTCGTTGTTTTCGTGCTGGCTCAGGCGTTGTCGGCGCTGGGGCTGTTCACCGCTCTGGGCGCCCGGCTCGGCCGGGTGGGCGCCGGGTCGCCGGTACGGATGCTGCGGCTCACGTTCGCGGCCGGCGCCGCAACCACCGCCACGCTGAGCCTCGACGCGACGGTCGTGCTGCTCACCCCGGTGGTCAGCGAGGCGGCCCGCCATCAGGGGATCGACCCGCGGCCCCACGAGGTCGCCTGCGCACGGCTGGCCAACTCGGCGTCGCTGCTGTTCCCCGTGTCGAACCTCACCAACCTGCTCGCGTTCGGAGCCACCGGCTTGAGCTTCGTCGGCTTCACGGTCGCCACCGCGCCGGCGTGGCTGGTGGCGGTCGCATTGGAGTACGCCGTTGTGCGCCGGTGGTTCCGGGCCCGCCTGCGGGCAGCCGGCCACGCCCGGCAGCAGCCGGTACCGTCGCTGCCACGCTTCCCGGTGGTGCTCATCGGTGTGGTCCTGGCCGGCTTCGTCGTGACGTCGCCCTGGCGGATCGCGCCCGCGTGGATCGCCGGCGTCGGAGCGCTGGTCGCGGTCGCCTGGACCCTCCGCACCGGGGTGCAGCGGCCCCGCGACATCCTCGTCGCCGCGAACCTGCCGTTCGCCTGGTTCGTGCTGTGCTGGGCGGTGGTGGTGGCCGCCGTCGGCGCCTCGGTCCTGCCGTCGGTGCTCGACCCACTGGTGCCGGCGGGGAGCGGTCTGGTCGACCTACTGGCCGTCGCGCTGCTGGCCACCGTGGCCGCCAACGTCATGAACAACCTGCCGGCGACGCTGCTGCTGGTGCCGGTCGTCGCGCCACTGGGGTCCACGGCTCTGCTCGCGATGCTGGTCGGCGTCAACCTCGGGTCGAACGCGACCTACGTCGGGTCGCTGGCCAACCTGCTCTGGCGCCGCACGCTCGAGCTGTGCTCGACGGCGCCGCGGCCGGGCGACTTCAGCGGACTCGGCCTGGTCAGCACGCTGCCTCTGGTGGGTGCGGTCACCGTCGTGCTCTGGGCCTGGACCTCGCTGATCGGCGGGTGATCACTTGGGCGCCGCAGTCGCGCCGGGCCCTCCAGCTCACTCCAGAACGCAGGACAGCTGCTCGAGCGCGCCGAACCCGTCGGTCCACCACGAGACAGTGGTCAGCGAGGCGGGCGCGATCAACAGCCGGTGGATGATGGGCAGCTGTGCGTCCAGGCAGTCGCGGACGAGCATCTTGATCGGCGTCAGGTGGGTAACCGCGAGGACCGTGCGGCCGGGGCGCGCGAGCAGCAGCCGCGCCTTGACCGCCGACGTCCGCCTGGCGACGCCGACCGAGCTCTCCCCGCGGGGTGGAGCCGCCTCCGGCGAGTCCAGCCAGGCCGCCAGCTCGGCCGGCCAGCGCTGCTCGACCTGCCCGAGGTTCAGGCCTTCCCACTCACCGAAGGCGGTTTCGGCGAGGCCGTCGTCGATGCCGACGGGTAGTCCGAGCGCCTCGGCTGCGACCGCGGCGGTCTCGCGTGCGCTCCGCAGGGGCGAGCTCACGACGGCGTCCACACCGCCTCGCCGGCTCAGCCAGGCCGCTGCGCGTCCGGCCTGCCTGCGCCCGACGTCGTTCAGCCGAGGGTCGGCGCCTCCGGAGCCGCAGAACAGTCGCGCCGCCGTGCTGTCGGTCGCCCCGTGCCGCAGCAGCAGCACGGTCGTCGCGGGGGCCGCCTCGTCCTCGCGCCACCCGATCATCGGGTTGCGCAACCGATCCGTGACCGCCGCGACGTTCGTCGGCACAGCGACGCGAGCCGCGCGAGGGCTCGTGCCGCGCTCCTCGTCGAGGCGGGCGTTGACCAGAGCGTCGGCGTCCCGGTTGCGCTCCCGCGGCACCCAGGTCCACGTGACGTCCGCAGGCACCAGGCGACGGGCGGCCAGCGCGATTGCCCGCAGGTCCGGGTGCTTGATCTTCCACCGGCCGGCCATCTGCTCGATGACGAGCTTGGAGTCCATGCGTACCTCGAGCGCGGCGCCGGGGGCGTGCTCGGCGGCAAGACCCAGCCCGGCCAGCAGCCCCCGGTACTCCGCGACGTTGTTGGTCGCGGTCCCGATCACCTCGGACCGCTCGGCGATCACCGCACCGGAGGCGGGGTCTCGCAGCAACGCGCCGTAGGCGGCTGGACCAGGGTTGCCCCGAGAGCCGCCGTCGGCCTCGACGACGACGCGCGGAAAGGTCATCAGGCGACGGGCCGTGCGGTGCGCACCAGGATGCGGTTGCACTCCGGACACCGGAGCACCTCATCGGGTGGTGCCTTGACCGCCTCGGCGAGGTCAACGCTGGTCAGCTCGAGCTGGCAGCCGTCGCAGCGCCGCCCGCGAAGCGCCGCCGCGCCGACTCCACCGTTGTGCGCGCGTACCTTCTCGTAGGCCGTCAGCAACGGGTCGGGCAAGATTTCGACGAGCCGGGCTCGCTCCTCCTGGTGCTCGACGCCCGCGCTCGTCAGCTCCTGCAAGGCAGCGTCCCGTAGCTCGCTCAGCTGGTCGATCTCGGCCCGTACCTCGGTCAGCTGCTCACGGACCCGTTGCAGCTCGCCGGTCGCGTTCTCGAGCTGTTGGAGCACCTCCAGCTCCTGGTCCTCCAGCGTAGAGATCCGGCGGTCGAGGGCGACCAGCTCGTGCTGCAGCTGCTCGAGCTCTCGGGGGGACGAGACCGCGCCCGTGTCGAGCCGTTGGGAGTTGCGCGCGCGGCGCGCCTTCACCTGCTCGACCTCGACATCGGCCCGCTTCGAGTCGCGGGTGAGATCCGACACCATGGTCTCCAGAGTGATCCGGCGCTCGTCGAGTCCTGCGCTCAGGTCCGCGAGCCGCTGCAGTTCGGCCAGCTCCGGAAGAGTCCTGCGTCGGTGGGCCAGCTGGGCGAGCGCGCTGTCGACCGCCTGCACGTCGAGCAGTGTCAGCAGGGCGAACGGGTCGGCTTTCAGCGCAGGCTCCTCCGGTCCATCGAGCGCAGGTCCAGGTGACTCGTCCACGGGTCGGTGACGACCGTAGACACCTGGGTCTCCACCGTAGTGCCCAGCTCGAGGGCCGCCGCCTGCAGGCGATGCTCGACCAACGGCAGCCACAGGGCCTCGGCCACCGAGTGCGGCACGTCGATCAGTGCCGGCCCGCTGCGGTCGGCGTGAGCGTGCTCGAGGAACTCCGACGCCGGGTGGTGCCGCAAGTCCGACGTCACGTAGACGTCCGGATTGCTCTTGCGCACGGTGTCCAGCAGGAAGTCGCCTGCTCCCCCGCACAGCGCGACCCGGCGGATCAGGCGCTCGGGGTCACCGGCCACCCGTACGACACCGGAGCTCACGGGCAGCGCCTCGGCGACAGCACCGGCGAACTCGGCCAACGGCACCGCCTTGGCGAGGTTACCGATCCGGCCGCTGCCGGCGACGCCCGGCAGCACAGCCATCTCGAGCAGGTCAAAGGCCGGCTCTTCGTAGGGGTGCGCCTTCCGGAGCGCGGCAATGACCGCCTGGCGGCGGCGGCGGTCGAGCACCATCTCCACTCGGGTCTCGTCGACCTCCTCGATCCGCCCGACGCTGCCCACGGACGGCTGCGCGCCGCTCAGCGGGCGGAAGGTGCCGGTCCCGGTCGAGGTGAACGCGCACCGCTCGTAGTCGCCCAGCCGACCCGCACCGGCGGAAGCCAGTGCGTCAACCAGCAGGTCCGCAGACGCGCTGGGCACGAAGGTCACCACCTTGTCGAGGCGTGGGGCGGGGGCGGGCTGTAGCGGTTGGAGGTCCTTCAGCCCGAAGGCATGCGCCATCGCCTCGGAAACTCCCCCTGACGGCGCGTCGGCGTTGGTATGGGCGACCAGCAGCGCTACCCCGGACCGGACCAACGCGTGCACGACGCGTCCCTTGGGACCGGTCGCGGCCACACCGTGCACTGGACGCAACAGCAGCGGATGGTGCACCACGAGGAGATCGGCGCCCCACTCGACAGCCTCGTCGACGACCCGCTGGACCGGGTCGACCGCGAACAGCACCTTGCGCACCGGCGCCTGCGGGTCCCCGCAGACCAGGCCGACGGCGTCCCAGTCCTCGGCCGCGTCAGGGTCGTACCAGGAGTCCAGCAGGGCGACCGCGCCCGCGACGTCCAGCCCGCTGCTCACGGTCGCAGGCTAGCCGGATCGTCACGCCCCGGCCGACCCGGACTTGTTGCCGGCCGACGTGGCTCTCAGCCGGTCAGGCGGTGTCGTGCACACTGATGACCGTGGAGATTGTCATCAGTGTCTCCGACCATGCACAGGCCAAGCTGCTGGTCGCCGAACTGAGGCGATCTGGCTACGGCTGTGTCCTGAAGTCGGGGCGCGGATTCACGCCAGGCATGCGCATCGTCGTGCGTGACGCGGACCACAGCTCCGAGGACCTCAGAACACTGGTCTACTCCGTGGCCCCGTCAGCGGCGTTCGAGCACGCGTAGCGCGGGCCCGCTTAGGACCAGAAGGTCAACGGTGGTGGCTGGGTAGCCGACCCGCCCGATGACCTCTGCCCCGTTAGGCGAACTGTCGTTCGCTGGAATGGTGTCGGAGAGGTCAACTCATGAACGTCTATTGGGTAGCGGCCGTCTGGATGGGTATGGCCCTGGTTGCCAGCCTGGTCAGCATCCGGGTCGGGATCTCTGTTGCGTTGGTTGAAATCGTGGTCGGCGCGGTCGTCGGCAACCTTCCGGGCCACGCTCAGCTGGTGCAGCAGACCGATTTCACCAACTTCCTCGCCACTGTCGGGTCGGTGGTCCTGACTTTTCTCGCCGGAGCAGAGATCGATCCGGAGAGTCTGCGCCGGCACTGGAAGGCGAGCATCGCAATCGGGTTGGTCAGCTTCGCCGCTCCGTTCGTCGGGGCCTTCTCGTTCAGCCGCTGGGTGCTGGGCTGGGACTGGTCCGCCTCGGAGATCTCCGGGGTCGCCCTCAGCACCACCTCGGTTGCCGTTGTCTACGCTGTGATGGTCGAGACCGGGTTGAACCGCGTCGATATCGGCAAGTTGATCCTGGCGGCGTGTTTCGTGACCGATCTGGGCACGGTGCTCGCCCTCGGTGGCCTCTTCGCCGACTTCAACTGGTTGTTGGCCGTCTTCGTCGTGGTGACGGTTGCGGCCATGTGGTTCATGCCGGCACTGATCCGGGTCGTCATGCGCTCCGTGGGAGGCAAGGTCAGCGAGCCGGAGACCAAGTTCTTGTTCTTCGTGCTCTTCGCCCTCGGCGGCTTGGCCAGCTCGGCCAAGAGTGAGGCGGTGCTGCCCGCGTACCTCATCGGCCTGGTGTTGGCCGGTGTCTTCTCCCGCGACCGGCTGATCGTGGACAGGCTGCGAACGACGGCCTTCGCGCTACTCACCCCCTTCTTCTTCCTCCGGGCCGGGTTGCTCATCTCCTTCGGCGCATTGCTGAGCGGCGTCGGCATCATTGCCATGTTCTTCGCCGTGAAGATGGCCACCAAGGTCATCGCTGTGTGGCCGACCACGGCCGCCTTCGGGCTCGATCGGCGCGATCGGACCTACACCACGCTCCTGATGGCTACCGGTCTCACGTTCGGGTCGATCGCCGCTCTGTACGGCCTGAACAACGGCCTGATCAGCCAGGCCCAGTACAGCGAGCTGGTCTCCGTGGTGATCCTGTCCGCCTTCGTACCGACGCTGGTCGCCCAACAGTTCTTCCAACCCGACATCGAGGCCGGGCACGACGACATCGACGAAGCTCTCGACAACGAGGATGCAACCAGAGTTCGCCGGCGCTCACGCCAACCTCGGGTCAACGAAGCAGCCGACTGACCGGAGTGCTCGGACCCGTGGTAGTCAACAGCATGCCTTCCCACGCCACGCCTCGACGCCCTCCCAGATCGACCAGCCGGCGATACCAAGAGCGATCACCGGATCGACCCATGAGCCACGCGACCATTCGGCGGTGACGGCGAGCCCGACGAGGACGGCGCCCGCTTGAGCGGCACACATGAGGTTCTGGGTGCCCTCCCCGGCGGTCGCTTCGGAGCCAAGGCGTGCGCCGAGGCGCCGCTTGGTTATGCCGAGCGTTGGCATGACCAACAAGCTGGACGCGGTGAGCACGATGCCGAGCACGGTTGCGTCGGCTCGGTGGCCGGTGATCAGATCCCGGGTGGCCTCAATCACGATGTAGGGAGCGAGTAGCCAGAAGCTGATGGCCACGGCTTTCTGCGCTCGCCGTTCCGACGTCTCGGACAGCGTTCTGGCTCCGGTGAAGCGCCACACGACGATCACGCTCGCCAGCCCTTCGATGGCGCTGCCGAGCGCCCAGCCGACCAGGGCGATGGACCCGGCGGCTAGACCTGAGATGAGGCCGAGGACGCCTTCGGCGGTCATCCACAGCAGCGACGCCCAGGCCAACCAGCGGGCGACCTGGGCAGCCCGCAGCCAGGTTGGATCACCCGGCCTGGGCTGAGCTGAGGTTGTGGTGGTGGAGCAATCCGAGCAGTTGTCGATGTCGGCGGTCTGGGCCGCACTGTGCCGGCCGGTCATGGCAGTGGCTCGTTCTGAGGGGTCGGCGTCTGGGCTCATCATGAGTGGGCGGCACGCTCGTGGGCGGCGTGGCTGGACGGTTCGAACTGGAACGTGGAGTGTTCGACGTCGAAGTGACCAGCCAGGCACTCCTGGAGCTCATCGAGAAGTTGTGGGACGTGGCCGTCGTGGAAGCAACTGTCGTCCACAACGACGTGGGCCGTGAGGACAGGCAGGTTAGTCGCGACAGTCGAGGCGTGCAGGTCATGGACGTCTTGGATGTGGGCCACTTCGAGGAGATGCGCCCGGACCTGTGCCAGCTCCACCCCTCTCGGTGTCGCCTCCAACAACACATCCACCGTCTCTCGCAGCAGCTTCCACGTTCGAGGAAGGATCAAGACACCGATCAGCAACGACGCAACGGCATCAGCCCGAAGCCAGCCGGTGGTGGCGATGACGACGGCTGCGAGGAGGACCGCCAGAGCGCCCAGTGCGTCGTTCACGACCTCCAGCAACGCCGCTCGGGTGTTGAGGCTCCCGCCTTGGATGCGCGACAGCACGACGATGGATACGGCGTTGCCGCAGACACCCACCAACCCGAAAATAATCATCGCGGTGCTGGCGACGTCGGGAGGCGCCATCAGCCGCCGGATGCCTTCGACCAGCACGAACACGCCAACTCCGAGCAGAACCGCGGCCTGGGCCGCAGCAGCAAGCACCTCAGCACGCCGGTAGCCCCACGTGCGCTCGTCGGTTGCCGGACGGTTGGCCAGGGTGGCGGCGAACAGCGCGAGGCTGAGACCGGCGACATCGGTCAGCAGGTGCCCGGCGTCGGCCAGCAGCGCCAAGCTTCCTGAGACGAAAGCGCCCACCACCTCGATGACCAAGATGGTGCTCGAGATGCCCAGCACCATGGCCAAGCGCCGGCCATGGCCGGCACGGACCGCTACGTCGCGGTGGTGGCCGTGGTCGCTCACGCCGACACCGCCTCCGGCGAGGCAGCGGTGCCGTACACGGGGCACAGGGCAACAGCACTGCCAGTGGCGGCAAGCAACTCTTCAGCAGCCGCCAGGACGCTGACCAGCTTGGGTTGGGTGAGGCGGTAGAACGACTGGCGGCCGACCGGCCGTCCGGTCACCAGCCCACAACCCGCCAGACACGAGAGGTGTGCGCTGATCGTGGACTGCGCCAGCCCCAGCGCCCGAGTCAGGTCGACGACTCGCTGCTCACCCTGAGCCAGCTCGTGGACAATCGCCAGCCGGGTCGGATCCCCAAGACTGCGAAACAACGCAACCGCCGCGCCCATGTCGGCGCGGCAGTCCCCGTCATGGGCAATCATCGTCACGGGGCGATCATAGCCGCGGCAGAGCTCTGGCGACACCACGCCGGCGGCCCGAAACAGTCTATTGACAACTGTCTATGTGTGGTCGCATGCTGCTGGATAGATGTCTGTCTATCTGACGGGTGCGGACTGAGGGGAAGCTGCTATGTCTCGAGCTCAGTTGGCGCTCAACGTGAGCGACGTGGACGCCGCCGTGGAGTTCTACGGCAAGCTGTTCGGCGCCGAGCCGGCCAAGCGCCGGCCGGGCTACGCCAACTTCGCCATTCCCGAGCCGCCGCTCAAGCTGGTGCTGATCGAAAGCCCCGGAGTCCGGGGCGAAGGTGTGACCGGTGCTTTGAACCATCTCGGCGTGGAAGTAGCGGGCACCGCTGAGGTGGGTGCTGCCACAAAGCGACTGGCCGCCGAAGGACTTGCGACCGCCGAGCAGGACAACGGGACCTGCTGCGGTGACGACGCCAAGGCTGAGGGTCAGCCCGCGACCGCGTCGGCCTGCTGCTAAGCCGTGCCAACAAGACCGACCCAACCGGGCCAGGCAAGGAGCCTGCGATGACCGTCCCACCTTCTCCTGTTGCCCCCGACCCGCTGGGTGAGTGGCCGACCGGCTACAGCCACGAGCTTCGCTTTCACCTTGATCCGGTCGTCGAGCAGTTGGGCCAAGAGTTCCCCGGTTTCTTCAGCCATCAGACACTCGTACGCACCGTGGTCGACAGCTACGCCTCGCTCGGCCCCGCCAAGGTTTCCACGTACCTGCCCGTGCTCGCTCACCGCTTCGCCCGGCAGCGGTTGCGGGCCTGTGCCATCGTGAAAGGACAGCTCGTGAAAGACCGTCCGGAGATCCTCGTCGCGTGCCGGCAGAACGCCGGACGCAGCATCGCCGCCAGCGTGCTGCTCGACCACTACGCCCAGGGCCGCATCGTGGTTCGCTCGGCGGGCTCTACCCCAGCCGATGAGATCCACCCTGAGATCCGCACCGTGCTCGCGGAGCGGGGCTTGTCGACCGAGGGTCTGTTCCCCAAGCCGTTCACCGACGAGATGGTCCAAGCCTCCGACATCGTCATCACCATGGGTTGCGGCGAAGCGTGCCCGGTGTTTCCCGGCAAGCGCTACCTCGACTGGGAGGTCGGCGACCCTTACGGCCAGCCGTCAGACATCGTGCGGCGCATCGTCGACGACATCGACGCCCGCGTTCGCGCACTGCTCCGCGACCTACTCCCCGGCGTTGCCCTGGCCGAGCCCTCGAAGCCGAGGAGCGCGGCTCCATAGGCGGCGCAGGACGTCGCAACCACGAGGTGGGCCCGCCAAGGACCGGGCGAAGTGAGGCGGCCAAACCATCCGCCTTTGCCGTACAAGTCCAACGGATGAACCCGGACGCCGAGCATCGCGTCGTCGGCTATTTTGCGATCTGCCCAACCATGGTCGTACGAGACGACATGCCCAAACCGCTGCAACGCGGCGCGCTACGCGCCGCGCCCGCATGGCTGTTGGCCAAGCTCGCCCAGGACGGGTCACTGCGCGGTGCCAAGAACCACCAGTGGGCCGCCGAACTTCTACGCGAAGCGCTGGAGACAATCCTGGGCTGGTACTCCCGTCACGGGTTCCAGTCGACCGGCAGCCACGACCTGCGGCTCTACATGAAGGTCGCGACAGCCCGCAAGTACCTCGCTCAGGAGTAGCCCAGACGCAGACCAGCTGCTCGTGACACCTGCGTGCTGGAGGGCGTCGAGCGGGTCCGGAGACGTGCAGCGATGCTGGTGGGCGCAACAGGGATCGAACCTGTGACCGCCTGCTTGTAAGGCAGGTGCTCTGCCGCTGAGCTATGCGCCCTGAGCGCCCGAGGGGACGGCGCCAAAGGCTAGCCCAGGAAAGAAAAAAGTCGTGACCGCCGGAGTCTCGGGTCACCGGCGGTCACAACACCTCTATGAGACACCATGCAGGGGCCTTTCCGCCAGTCGGACACCGAAGTTCCCATGGAATCCACAGGTCCGACCGCTCGGGAGACGGGATTCACGCAGCCATCCCCGCCAAGGCTTGCCGGTAAGCCTCGATGTCACGGGCGTCCGGCAGGCCGTTCTCCACCTTCCAGCGCACCACACCGGTCGCGTCGACAATGAAGGTGCCACGCAGCGCGCAGCCGCGTTCCTCGTCGAACACGCCGTACGCACGGGCCACCTCACCGTGCGGCCAGAAGTCGCTGAGCAGCGGATACGACAGATCGTCCGCTTCGGAGAACGCGCGCAGCGCGTACATCGGGTCGCACGACACGGCGAGCAGCGCCACGTCGTCGTTGACGAGGCTGGGCAACGCGTCGCGCACCGCGCACAGCTCGCCGGTGCAGATGCTGCTGAAGGCGAACGGGTAGAACATCAGCACGACCGCCTTGTCGCCCCGGTAGGTCGACAGCGTGACGTCCTGGCCGTGCTGGTCCTTGAGGGTGAAGTCGGGGGCCGACTGACCCACGTCGATCGCCATCTGCGTCCTCTCCTCACATGTCGCCGGGCGACCGGCAGGGAAGCTCAGCGCCTGGCCCCGCGGGCGCTCTTGGGCGCGACCAGCCGGGTCGCCGACCAGTCCTCACCAGCTGGATGCGTCGTCGTGGTCGACAGGCCCGCCACGGGCGCTGCCTCCGTGACGTCGGCGGCGTCCACGTAGCGGGGACGGCCGACCTTGGGCGTGAGCAGCAGGATCGCGCCCCCCTCGGCCAGGTCGGTCAGCGCGTCGACCAAGGCGTCAACCAGGTCCCCATCCCCGTCGCGCCACCACAACACGACCGCGTCGACGACGTCACCGTGTTCACCGTCGACCATCTCGGCACCGCAGACCGCCTCGATGGCCAGCCGCAGCTCCTCGTCGACGTCGTCGTCCCACCCGAGCTCTTGAACCACCGTGTCGGGCCGGAACCCCAGCCGTTCGGCCGAGCGCCGTACGTCCGGCTCGTCCGCCGTCGCGCTCACGCGTGTCGCCTCCTCGCCCTCGCCCGGCCCTGCGACCCGGCTCTTGGCAGGCCACCCTAGTAGGTCGGCCCTACCACGCCGCGCGACGAGTGGGAGACTGGGGACGGGCGCGTGGCATCGGCGCTCCGCGGAGCCCAGCACCGGAAGACGGAAGGACCAGCCGTGGCATCCCCCGCCGAGCGTTCGGAGCGAGCGACCGTCATCCACGAGGGCCTGCCGACCCAGCTGCCCGACATCGATCCGGACGAGACCGCGGAATGGGTCGAGTCGCTCGACGCGCTGCTCGACGAACGCGGTCGCGACCGGGCCCGCTACGTGATGCTGAAGCTGCTCGAACGAGCTCGTGAGCGCAACGTAGGCGTCCCGGGACTGCGGAGCACCGACTACATCAACACGATCCCGCCGGAGCGCGAGCCGTGGTTCCCCGGCAACGAGGACATCGAACGGCGGATCCGGGCGTACATCCGCTGGAACGCCGCGGTCATGGTGTCGCGAGCCAACCGTCCAGGCCTCGGCGTCGGCGGTCACATCGCCACCTACCAGTCCGCAGCAAGCCTCTACGAGGTCGGCTTCAACCACTTCTTCCGCGGCAAGGACCATCCCGGCGGCGGCGATCAGGTGTTCATCCAGGGACACGGCTCCCCCGGCGTGTACGCCCGGGCGTTCCTCGAGGGACGGCTCACCGAGTCGCAGCTGAGCAACTTCCGCCAAGAGGTCTCACAAGGCCCCGGCAAGGGACTGTCGTCCTACCCTCACCCGCGACTCATGCCGGACTTCTGGGAGTTTCCCACGGTGTCCATGGGGATCACCGGCATCAACTCGATCTACCAGGCGCGCTTCAACCGGTATCTCGCCAACCGGGGCATCAAGGACACCAGCCAGCAGCACGTCTGGGCGTTCCTGGGCGACGGGGAGATGGGCGAACCTGAGTCGCTCGGCGCGATCGGCCTCGCCGCCCGGGAGGAGCTCGACAACCTCACGTTCGTCATCAACTGCAACCTGCAGCAGCTCGACGGACCGGTCCGCGGCAACGGCAAGGTCATCCAGGAGCTCGAGTCGTTCTTCCGCGGCGCCGGCTGGAACGTGGTCAAGGTCATCTGGGGACGTGAGTGGGACGACCTGCTGGCCCGCGACGTCGACGGCGTGCTCGTCAACCAGATGAACCGCACCCCGGACGGCCAGTTCCAGACGTACACGGTCGAGGAGGGCTCCTACATCCGCGAGCACTTCTTCGGCGGCGACACCCGGCTCGCCAAGCTTGCCGAGCACCTGTCCGACGACGACCTGCGCAAGCTGCCGCGAGGTGGTCACGACTACCGCAAGGTCTACGCCGCCTTCAAGGCCGCGACCGAGCACGTCGGGCAGCCGACGGTGATCCTGGCCCACACGATCAAGGGCTGGACGATCGACGCCCTGGAGGGTCGCAACGCCACCCACCAGATGAAGAAGCTGACCAAGGCGGATCTGAAGAAGTTCCGTGACCGGCTGTACCTGCCCATCTCCGACGCCGCGATCGACGACTCCGATGTCGCGCCGTTCTACCACCCGGGAAGCGACAACGACGAGATCGCCTACATGCTCGACCGGCGGGCGCAGCTCGGTGGGCCGCTGCCGAGGCGAGTCGTGCGTGCGCAACCGCTGAAGCTGCCAGGCGACGCGGTCTACGCCGAGCTCAAGAAGGGATCCGGCAAGCAGCCGATCGCAACCACCATGGCATTCGTACGCCTGCTGCGCGACCTGGTGAAGGACCCGGAGATCGGCTCGCGCATCGTTCCCATCGCGCCCGATGAGTACCGCACGTTCGGCATGGACTCGATGTTCCCGACCGCCAAGGTCTACAACCCCGCCGGGCAGACGTATGACTCCGTCGACCGCCGGTTGCTGCTGGCCTACAAGGAGTCGGCCCAGGGCCAGCTGCTGCACGAGGGGATCAGTGAGCTCGGTGCCATGGGGTCGGCGATCGCGGCCGGCACGGCCTACGCCACGCACGGCGAGCCAATGATCCCGGTCTACATCTTCTACTCCATGTTCGGCTTCCAGCGCACAGGCGACTGGATGTGGTCAATGGCCGACCAGCTCGGCCGCGGCTTCCTCATCGGGGCCACCGCCGGACGCACGACGCTCACCGGTGAGGGGCTCCAACATGCCGACGGGCACTCACCGCTGCTCGCGGTCACCAACCCCGCCGCAGTGCACTACGACCCGGCGTGGGCGTTCGAGATCAGCCACATAGTGCAGTCGGGCCTGCGCCGCATGTATGCGCCGAGCGAGCAGCACCCGCACGGCGAGGACGTCTTCTACTATCTGACGGTCTACAACGAGCCGGTCGTGCAGCCGGTCGAGCCCGACGACCTCGACGTCGATGGGCTGCTGAAGGGCATGTACCGCTACCGGCCGTGTCCCGCGCAGCTCGGTGAGGACGCCCCGCGGGTGCAGCTGCTCGCCTCAGGCGTCGCCGTGCCGTGGGCGCTCCGGGCGCAGGACATCCTGGCGGCCGACTTCTCGGTGGCCGCCGACGTGTGGTCGGTGACGTCGTGGAACGAGCTCGCCCGCGACGGCGTTGCCACCGAGCGCTGGAACCTCAACCACCCCGCAGACGCGCCGCGGACGCCCTACGTCACCGCGACGCTGTCCGGCACTCAGGGCCCGGTGGTGGCGGTGAGCGACTACATGCGCGCGGTGCAGGACCAGATCGCCCGCTGGGTTCCCGGGAACTGGCAGTCCCTCGGCGCCGACGGCTTCGGGTTCGCCGACACCCGGGCCGCGGCCCGCCGCTTCTTCCAGATCGACGCCGAGTCGTTGGTGGTCGCGGCCCTGCAGGCGCTGGGGGCGCGCGGCGAGGTGAAGCCGGAGGTCGCGAGCGAGGCGTTCAGCCGGTTCCGGATCGACGACCCGACGGCGGTCCAGGGCGTCGAGCAGGAGGGCGGCGACGCCTAAGGGTCTCCCGCTCCCCGGCGAGGCAGCACGGGATCTCGTCTCTGGTGAGAAGCGACGCGGCCCACCTTGGAGCGATTCGCCACACTGGTCGGCGTCGGCCACTGCACTTGGTGTGGGCGGGGGTCACCGCCGTGGCGCCTTACCTAGGCGAAGGCATGCTCACCTAGGCGGCGCCGCATAGGTGAGCACCCCTCCACCACGGTGCCGTGGCGAAGGCCAAGGGGGTGGGGCGGCAAGGTCACGGTGCGCGGTTGTGGGCGACGAGCACAGCTCAGCCGGAGCGCCGCGCCGCCGACCAGGCCAGCAGGTCGTCGGCGGTACGGGTGTTGACCACCCGCTCCGGTGGTACCCCGTGGGAGACCGCGCGGGCGCAGCCGTGGTCGAGGAACTCCAGCTGGCCCGGCGCGTGCGCGTCGGTGTCGATCGAGAACAGGCAGCCGGTCTCCAGGGCCAGGTCGATCAGGTCGCCGGGAGGGTCGCGCCGCTCCGGGCGGGAGTTGATCTCCACCGCGGTGTCGAAGCTTCGGCAGGCCTCGAACACCAGCTCGGCGTCGAACTGGGACTGGGGTCGCTGACCGCGTCCGCCGGTGACCAGCCGCCCGGTGCAGTGACCGAGCACGTCGACCCGCGGGTTCGACACCGCGACCGCCATCCGGCGGGTCATCGCGTCGCGCTCCATGCGCAGCTTGCTGTGCACGCTCGCCACCACGATGTCGAGCTCGTCGAGCAGCTCCGGCTCCTGGTCGAGCGACCCGTCGTCGAGGATGTCGACCTCGATCCCGGCGAGGATCCGAAACGGCGCCAGCTCCTCGTTGAGCGCTGTGACCACCTTGAGCTGCCGGCGCAGCCGCTCGGGTGAGAGACCGTTGGCGACGGTGAGCCGTGGCGAGTGGTCGGTCAGCACCACGTAGTCGTGCCCGAGGTCGCGAGCCGCCTGTGCCATCTCCGGGATCGGGCTCCCGCCGTCGGACCAGTCCGAGTGGGTGTGCAGGTCGCCGTGCAGCAACCGCCGGATCGGCTCGCCGCCGGTCGCCAGTGGCTCCCGCGCCTCCTCCTCCAGCGTCATCAGGTACGCGGGGAGCGCTCCGGCCAGCGCCTCGACGGCCACCGCGGCCGTCTTCGGTCCCAGGCCGGGCAGGTCGGTCAGCGTCCCGTCACGGGCGCGGCGCTCCAGCTCGGCCGGGTCCAGCTCCTCCAGCGTCCATGCAGCTCGCCGGTAGGCCTTCACCCGGTGGGTCTCCCCGCGGGCTCGTTCCAACAGGTACGCGATGCGCTTGAGCGCCACGACCGGGTCCACGCCGGCCATCCTCCCCCACACCCATGCCGCTCTACGCTGAGGGAATGGCGCACGAGGCGGACCCGACGGCTGCGTCGGCGGTCGCGGCCCGGCTGACCAGGGCCGTCGGGCCACTGGCGAGTGCTGCGGTGGCCCGCATGGAGACCGAGCTGCCGTGGTTTCGCGAGTTGTCGGCGCATGACCGGTCCTGGATCGGGATGGTCGCCCACAACGGGATAGCCGCCTTCGCGGAGTGGTACCGGGAGAGCACCACGCTCGGCGACCCGACCAGGGCCGACGTCTTCGGCGTGGCGCCGACCGCGTTGGCGAGGGTCGTGTCGTTGGAACAGACGGTCTCCATGGTCCGCACGACGATCGAGGTCGTGGAGTCGCAGGTCGGGCAGCTGCTCGGCGCCGATGACGGCGCAACGGTCCGGATGGCCCTCATGCACTTCTCCCGCGAGGTCGCCTTCGCGGCAGCCGAGGTGTACGCGCGGGCCGCGGAGCTACGCGGCGCGTGGGACGCCCGGCTCGAGGCGCTGATCGTCGACTCGCTCCTGCGGGGTGACGCAGACGAGGCCATCGCGTCGCGCGCGGCCGCCCTCGGCTGGACGTCGTCGTCGCTGGTCACCGTGGTTCTCGGCCGGGCGCCCGATGAGGTATCCGCGGGTGAGTCCGGACCACAACAGGTGGTCGACGACCTGCGGCGATCCGCCCGGGCAGCCGGTCTCGACGCGCTGTGCGCAGTCCAGGGTGACCGGCTGGTGGTCGTGCTCGGTGGAGCCGAGGACCCCGACAAGGCGGGTGCCTGCATAGCCGAGCACTTCGGACCCGGACCGGTGGTCGTGGGCCCGCTCGTCGAGGACATGGTGCATGCCAACGTGTCGGCGCGGGCGGCCCTGGCGGGGCTCAAGGCGGCCAAGGGCTGGCCGCAGGCGCCCCGCCCGGTGGCCGCCGACGACCTGCTGCCCGAGCGCTCGCTGTCCGGCGACGGACACGCGCGCCACCAGCTGGTCACCTCGGTCTACACCCCGCTGCTGGCCAACGACGCGACGCTGCTCGAGACTGCCTCGGCGTACGTCGACGCCGGCTGCTCGATCGAGGGCACCGCCCGGGCGCTGTTCGTCCACGCCAATACGGTGCGCTACCGGCTGCGTCGCATCGAGCAGGTGACCGGGCTCGCGGCCAGCGACCCGCGCGACGCGTACACGCTGCGGATCGCGGTGACCCTCGGCCGTTTGCTGGCCCCCCGCGACTGAGCGCAGCATCGCGGTCGCGTTGGAGGAACCCTACAAATCGACGCCGGATTCTTCGTCTGCTCGCTAGCCGCGCCCCGGCCGTCTCGGCGGGCAGGCTGGAGCCGTGCTCGTCATCGCCGCGCCGGGTCAGGGCGCGCAGACCCCTGGCTTCCTCGAGCCGTGGCTGGCCGACCACGCCTTCGCCGCCCGACTGCACTGGCTGTCGGTGGTTGCCGGGCTCGACCTCGAGCACTACGGGACCAAGGCCGACGCGGACACGATCCGCGACACCGCGATCGCCCAGCCGTTGCTCGTCGCCGCCGGACTGGTCGCGGCGCTGTCGGTCTTCCCCCATCCCGCCGACGCCTTCGGTGCGGTCGGCGCGACCAGCGGCCACAGCGTCGGTGAGATCACCGCGGCGGCCGGTGTCGGCGCCATCTCCGCCGAGCAGGCAATGGTCCTGGTACGTGAGCGCGGACGTGCGATGGCCGACGCGTCGGCAGCCCGGGCGACGTCGATGACCGCGGTGCTCGGGGGTGACCGGGACGAGGTGCTCGCCGCCCTGGCAGCCGCCGGCCTGACCGCCGCCAACGACAACGGCCCCGGACAGGTCGTCGCGGCGGGTACCGTCGAGCAGCTTGCGGACCTCGCGGGAGCTCCGCCGAAGGGGGCCCGGCTCGTCCCGCTGTCGGTGGCCGGCGCCTTCCACACCGAGCACATGCGACCGGCGGTGGACCGGCTGGCCCACCTGGCCCGGGCCGTCTCCACGCACGACCCGCGTACGCTCTTGATCTCCAACCGCGACGGGCAGGTCGTGCACGACGGCCGCGAGGTGCTCGCCCGCCTGGTCAGCCAGGTGGCGACGCCGGTCCGCTGGGACCTGTGCATGCAGACCATGCTCGACCTGGGGGTGACCGGTCTGCTCGAGATGCCACCCGCGGGCACCCTGACCGGGATCGCGCGGCGCGCGATGAAGGGCGTCGAGACGTTCCCGCTCAAGACGCCCGACGACCTCGACGGCGCACGCGCCTTCGTCGAGCGGCACGCCAGCGAGTCACCCATGGACGACTCACCCACCTGGCGGCTGCTCGTGGCCCCGGCCAAGGGCACCTTCTCGCTGACCGCCGCCACCGCCGCGGGCAGTCCCCTGCAGTCCGGCCAGCGGATCGGGGCGGTGCGCAGCCTGCGCGACGAGATCCCGGTAGTCGCGCCCCACGGTGGCACCGTCGTGGAGTGGCTGGCCGAAGACGGCGACCTGGTCGCTCCCGGACAGCCACTGGTCCGGCTGCACCCGGAGCCCGCCGGATGAGCGCGCGCACGAGCGGCGCACCGAACGCCACGATCCTCGGCGTCGGCGCCTACCGGCCAAGACGGGTGGTTCCCAACTCCGAGATCGTCGGTCTCATCCACTCCAGCGACGAGTGGATCCAGACCCGGTCGGGCATCCGCAGCCGCCGCTTCGCCGAGCCCGACGAGACCGTGGTCGCGATGTCCGTCGCGTCCTCGCGCACCGCGCTGACCAACGCCGGTGTGACGCCGGATCAGATCGACTGTGTCGTCGTCGCGACGGTGTCGCACCTGCTGCAGACGCCGGCGGCCGCGACGATGATCGCCGAGGAGCTCGGTGCCACACCCGCCGCGGCTTTCGACATCTCGGCGGCCTGTGCCGGGTTCTGCTACGGCGTGGCACTGGCCTCGGACATGATCCGCGGCGGCACCGCCGCACACGTGCTGGTCATCGGCGTCGAGCGGCTGTCCGACATCACCGACCCGGCCGACCGCTCCACCGCCTTCATCTTCGCCGACGGCGCGGGCGCGGCGGTCATCGGTCCCTCGCCGGAACCCGGCATCGGCCCGGTGGTGTGGGGGTCCGACGGCGGGAGGTACGACCACATCCGCCAGGTGCAGCCGTGGGACACCGTCTTCGCATCCGAGGACAAGGTGTGGCCGACGCTGCGCATGGAGGGCAACGCAGTTTTCCGGTGGGCGTCGTTCGAGATGGCCAAGGTCGCCCAGCGGGCGCTCGACGCGGCGGGCATCACCGCCGACGAGCTCGACGCCTTCATCCCCCACCAGGCCAACATGCGGATCACCGACGCGATGGCCCGGACCCTGAAGCTGCCCGACCGGGTCGTGATCGCGCGCGACATCGCCGAGCAGGGCAACACCTCCGCCGCATCGGTGCCGCTGGCGATGGCCGCGCTGATCGACGACGGATCG
>JBBSGC010000020.1:0-20338 GCA_038254525.1 Propionibacteriales bacterium
CAGAGCAACGCCATCTACGATCCCGGGCTGGGCACGAACTCGCGTGGCGGCGGAGTCGACGTGCTCAACGCCCTGCTCGTGGACAACGGCAGCGGCAGCGGCACCTTGTCCGCGACGCTGGTGGGCGACTACGGACAGACCCGGCAGCTGACGCAGGTCACCGCCATGTCCCTTCAGCACGACGACCTCAAGGTTGCACTCACGTCCGGCCCGGTGAACCTCGCGCCCGGGTGCCCCGTCCAGCTCGGCCGGGGCGCAGCCGTCGTGATCAGTGGGAGCGCGGTCGCTCCTGGCTACGTGGTGACCGTGGACTTCAGCTTCACCGGCGCGCAGCAGGTGTCGCTGCCGGTGCTGGTGGTCGCGCGGAGCTCCATGTACGCCAGCGTCGCGACGGCCTCGGCGCCGACCGGCTCGGCCACGACGCCAGCACCGACCACACCCGCGCCGACGGCCGCCACCAGCTCCAGTGGGGGCGCCAGCAGCGGCGCGACCGTCGGCCCGGTGCTCTGCCAGTGAGTCAGCCGGCAAGCCCGCTGAGAAGTCATGCGGTGGGCCGCGGTCACATCTCGTACTTGTAGCCGAGCCCGCGTACGGTCACCAGATGACGCGGGGTGGCCGGGTCGGGCTCGATCTTGGCCCGCAGCCGCTTGACGTGCACGTCGAGGGTCTTGGTGTCGCCCACGTAGTCGGCGCCCCAGACCCGGTCGATGAGCTGACCTCGGGTCAGCACCCGCCCGGAGTTGCGCAGGAACATCTCGAGCAGCTCGAACTCCTTCAGCGGCAACCTGACGTCCGAACCGTTGACGCTGACGACGTGCCGCTCGACGTCCATGCGGACCCGGCCGGACTCCAGCGTGGACGGGGCCAGGTCGGCGTCGGCCCCGCGGCGCAGCACCGCCCGGATCCGGGCCACCAGCTCCCGCGGGCTGTAGGGCTTGGTCACGTAGTCGTCGGCGCCCAGCTCCAGGCCGACCACCTTGTCGACCTCGGTGTCCTTGGCGCTGACCATGATCACCGGCACGTTGGACACCGCGCGCAGCCGCCGGCAGACCTCGGTCCCGGGCAGTCCGGGCAGCATCAGGTCCAGCAGCACGATGTCGGCGCCGTTGCGCTCGAACTCCTCCAGCGCCTCGGGGCCAGTGGCGGCGACTGCAACCTCGAAGCCCTCCTTGCGCAGCATGTAGCCGAGCACGTCTCGGTAGCTCTCCTCGTCCTCGACGACCAGTACGCGGGTCACGACTCCTCCTCCGACGAGACGGTCGCCGGGCGGCGACCGTCTCGGGCCGCAGCCGGCTGATCGCCGGGGGGCGAGCCTCCGGACTGGTGCGGAGCCGCGGCGAGCGGCAGTCGGAGGGAGAACGACGACCCCTGTCCCGGCTCGCTCCACACCCGCACATCACCGCCGTGGCTGACCGCGACGTGCTTGACGATGGACAGGCCGAGCCCGGTGCCGCCGGTGGTGCGGGCCCGGGCGGGGTCGACCCGGTAGAAGCGTTCGAAGATCCGGTCGAGCTCGCTTTGGGCGATCCCGATGCCCGAGTCGCTGACCGTCACGACGGCCTGCGACCCACCGTCGTCGCCGGCGTCCCGCCCGGCCATGACCGCGACCCGCGAGCCGCTCTCGCTGTAGGCGACCGCGTTCTCCACCAGGTTGCTGACCGCCAGCAGTAGCTGGTCGGGGTTGCCCAGCACCACGACCCCCGGCGAACAGCGTGCCACCAGCTCGATCCCACGCGCGGCGGCGTCGATCCGGCTACGGTCCAAGGCGGTCTCGACCACTTCGCCCAGTCCGACCGCGACCGGCTCGTCGATCAGCTGGTCGTCCTGGAGCCGGGACAGCTCGATGATCTGGCCGACGAGTCGGGTCAGCCGCTCGCTCTCGACGAGCATGCGGCCGGAGAACCGGCGGACGGCCTGCGGGTCCTCTGCCGCCTCACCGACGGCTTCCGCGAGCAGGTTCAGGGCCCCGACCGGCGTCTTCAGCTCGTGGCTGACGTTGGCGACGAAGTCCCGACGGATCCGCTCCACGCGGCGCTCGCGGGTGCGGTCCTCCACCAGCACCAGCACCAGGCGCGAGCTGAGCGGAGCCACCCGCGCGGCCACGTGCCGGGGCAGGAGTGCGCGGGCACCCTCGAGCACGAGCTCCACCTCACGGATCTGCCCGTCGCGGCGCACGGCGTGGATCGCCTCGAGCAACGGGTCGGAGCTCACCCGGTCGCCTTGCACGAGGCCGAGCATGTTGGCCGGAGCCGACGCCTTCAGCACCGAGTCGTCGGCGGCGACCAGCAGGGCAGACGAACGCAGGACGCTCAGCACCAGCTCGACTCCGCTGGGCACGGTGGGCTCGGCGCGGGCGGGTGCGCTCGCCTGTTGCCGCTCGCTCACCCGCCAGGCGAGCACCGCGGCGGCGCCGAGGAGCGCACCGACCGCAAGGGCGACGAGCGTGGCCAGAGTGACGTCGTCCACGCTCGCGATCGTACGGCGCCGCCGCCCGCAGGCGGTGCCATGACCAGGGAGGGCGGTGAGTTTCGGCGACTGTTCACGCCACGTTCATGGGGGGTCGCCTGGCGGCCACTTGGTGCTCCGTACGCTGGGCGCCATGCGGGACCTGTACTACGACCAGCTCGACTCCATCGTCGACGACCTGGTGGCGATGGCCGGATCGGTGCGCGACGCCGTGCGCGAGTCGACCGACGCGCTGCTGAACGCGGACCAAGCCGCGGCGGAGGCGGTCATCTCCGGTGACCGGGCGATCGACTCCGGGCGCGAGCTGATCGAGGACCGCGCCATGCAGCTGCTCGCCACGCAGCAGCCCGTGGCCAGTGACCTGCGCATGCTGGTCGCGACCCTGCGCATGGTCGCCGACCTGGAGCGCATGGGCGACCTGTCGGTGCACGTGGCGAAGATCGCCCGGATGCGGATGCCCGCGGTGGCGGTGCCGCTGACGCTGCGCGGCACGATCGCCACCATGGCGAAGGTCGCCGAGAGCATGGTGGGCTCGGCCTCCCGGATCCTCGCCGAGCGCGACGTCGAGGCGGCTCGTGAGCTCGAGGCCGAGGACGACGAGATGGACCAGCTGCGGCGCTCGATGTTCCGCACGCTGCTGTCCGACGACTGGGCATACGGCGTGGAGCCGGCGATCGACATAGCGCTGCTCGGCCGTTACTACGAGCGGATCGGCGACCACGCGGTGTCCATGGGTCGCCGCGTCGTCTATCTGGTTACCGGCGAGCTGCCGGTGCCGTTGAGCTGACCGGTCGAGCCCAGCACGGTTCGGCCCACGCGGCTGAGGCGCCAGCGGCTCAGCGGCCCTGGTTGGCGACCATCGCGATGGCCGCGTCCGCGGCGACCGGGTCGAGATACTTCCCCCCACTGGTCGCCGGGCGCAGCTCCGCGTCCAGCTCGTAGAGCAGCGGGATGCCGGTCGGCACGTTGAGCCCGACGACGGACTCCTCGCTCAGGCCGTCGAGATGCTTGACCAGCGCGCGCAGCGAGTTGCCGTGGGCGACCACCAGCGTGGTCCTGCCGGCGCGCAGCTCCGGCACCAGCGCGTCGTACCAGTAGGGCAGCAGCCGCACGACCACGTCCTTGAGACACTCCGTGCGCGGCAGCAGCTCCGGCGGCAGGGCTGCGTAGCGTGGGTCACCGACCTGGCTGTACGGGTCGTGGTCAGCGATCGGTGGGGGCGGCGTGTCGTAGGAGCGGCGCCACTGCATGAACTGGGCCTCGCCGTACGCCTGGAGCGTGGCCTTCTTGTCCTTGCCCTGCAGCGCACCGTAGTGGCGTTCGTTGAGCCGCCAGGAGCGGCGCACGGGCAGCCAGCTCCGGTCGATGCCGTCGAGACAGATCTGCGCACTGGCTATCGCCCGGCGCAGCACCGACGTGTGCACGACATCCGGCAGCAGACCATGCTGCGCGAGCAGCTGCGCGCTGCGGGCCGCCTCGGTGCAGCCACGTTGGCTGAGCGCGACGTCGACCCAACCGGTGAAGATGTCCTTGGCGTTCCACTCGCTCTCGCCGTGCCGCAGCAGCACCAGCCGGTAGGTCGCAGCCATGACGGGACTGTAGCGAGCCGCTGGGGCACCCCGGCCGGGTCACCCCGACCGCGATCACCCGCGCTCCAGCCAACCGCGGAACGCTTCGAGGTTGCGCGTCGACTCGCCTCGGGAGCGCCGCCACTCCCACTCCTTGCGGATCGACGTGGCGAACCCGAGCTCGAGGATCTGGTTGAAGGACTCGTCGGCGTAGGTGAGCACCGAGCCGAGCAGCCGGTCGACCTCCTCGACAGTGACCGCGTGCAAGGGCAGCCGCCCGTCGAGGAAGATGTCGCCGGCCGCGTCGACGGCGAACGCGACCGCGTACATCTTCAGGTTGTGCTCGAGCAGCCAGCGGTAGACGGCGGCGTGGTTCTCGTCAGGGTTGCGGGCGACGAACGCATGCACCGACAGGGCATGCTCGCCGACCTCCAGCCGGCACGTGGTCTGCAGCTTGCGCTCCCCGGGCAGCACCACCTCGACCACCGAGTCGCCGTGGCGCACGTACGTCAGCTCCTCGTCGCCGAGGACCTGCAGCACGACCGCGAGGGCCCGCGCGGCCGGTGCGGTCACGAGACCGCCAGCCGGTCCAGCCACTGCGCCGCGCCGGCGTGGCGGTAGACGTCCAAGGTGTGCCGCGCCGTCGAACCCCAGCCGAACGACGACGCATGGCGCACCGCGGCCACGCCCATCGCCCGGCGCCGCGACGGGTCGTCGAGGAGGCCAGCCAGTGCGGCGGCGTAGTCGGCCGGATCGTGCCCGTGGACCAGCACCCCGGAACGGCCGTCTCCCACCGCCGTGGTCAGGCCCCCGACGGCCGCCGCGACCACCGGTGTGCCACAGGCCTGTGCCTCGAGGGCGACCAGTCCGAAGGTCTCGCTGTAGGACGGCACGCACACCAGCGAAGCCGCGGCGTACCAGCGGGCCAGCGCCGGCTGGGACAGCGCGGGCACGAAGCGCACGACGTCGGCAACTCCGAGGGTCGCGGCCAGCTCGTGCAGCGCCTGCGGCTGGTCGAGCCCGGACCCGGAGAGGCCCCCGACGACGGGCACGACCAGCGAGCCGCGCAGCATCGGACGCGTCGCGAGCAGGACCGCGACGGCGCGCAACAGCACGTCGGGGGCCTTCATCGGCTGCAGCCGGCCGGCGAAGAGCACCACCGCGGCGTCGGTCGGCAGCCCGAGCTCGGTGCGCGCCAGCCGCTGCGAGCGCGGGTGGAACGTCTGCAGGTCGACACCCGGGTGCACGACGTCGACTCGCGACGGGTCGGCGTCGTAAAGCGTGACCAGCTGGTCCGCCTCGGCGGTGGTGTTTGCGACCAGCCGGTCGGCGGCGTCGACCACCTGCTCCTCACCGACGATCCGGGCCAACGGCTCGGGGGTGTCACCGACAGCAAGCTCGCGGTTCTTGACCTTGGCGGTCGTGTGCATCGTGTGCACCAACGGGACACCCCACCGGTCGCGCGCGACCGCGCCGACCTGTCCGGACAGCCAGTAGTGGGAGTGGATGGCGTCGTAGCGGTTGGGTGCGTGGGCCGCCTCCACGCGCAGCACGTCGCGCACGAACGTGCACAGCTGCGCGGGCAGGTCCCGCTTGGACAGGCCCTCGAACGGCCCGGCGACCACGTGCCGGACGGTGACTCCAGGCGCGGCCTGCACGACGGGCGCCTGCTCCGAGCTGGTCGCCCGGGTGAACACCTCGGTCTCGACGCCGAGCGTCGCCAGCTCGCGTGCGAGCTCGAGCATGTAGACGTTCATGCCGCCGGCGTCGCCGGTGCCCGGCTGGTCCAACGGCGAGGTGTGCACGCTGACCATGGCGACCCGACGGATCTCGGTTCCCGGCCGACGCGCCATGTTCGCCTCCAGACCTGGTCCCCGTCGACCCTCGCAACCGCTGGTGACCCCGGCGCATTCCACGCCTGCGCATTCCACACCGGCGCATTCCACGCCGGCGCATTCCACGACGTCCCTCTCCTAGGCCGGCCCCTTGGCGACTGCCCTCGGCGACACCGGCGGCGGCCGGCCGGGCAGGATCGTGGCATGGAGCACATTGCACGTCCCCAAGCCGGCGGCCAGCGGACGGCGGTAGTCACCGGAGCAAGCAGCGGAATCGGTGCCGCAACGGCCCGGGCGCTGGCCGCTGAGGGCTTCGCCGTGTGGTGTGCGGCGCGCCGACGGGACCGGATCGAGGCGTTGGCGGCGCAGATCGGGGGCACGGCGTTCCGCTGCGACGTCACCGACCGCGCCTCGGTGGCCGCGCTGGCCGAGGCGGTCGGCCCGACGGTCCACGTGCTGGTCAACAACGCGGGTGCCGCGTTCGGGCAGGACCCGGTCGCCGACGCCGACCCCGACGCTTGGCGGCGCATGTACGAGGTCAACGTGCTGGGTGCGCTGCAGGTCACCCAGGCGCTGCTCCCCGCCCTGCGGGCCAGCGGCGACGGGGTGCTGGTCAACGTCGGCTCGATCGCCGGCCACCTGGCGTACGAGGGAGGCGGCGGCTACACCGCGGCGAAGCACGGCCTGGCGGTGATGACCGAGACCCTGCGGCTGGAGCTGGTCGGAGAGCCGGTGCGGGTGACCGAGATCGCCCCGGGCATGGTGCGCACCGAGGAGTTCTCGCTGGTGCGTTTCGGTGGTGACAGTGCCGCGGCGGCGAAGGTGTACGCCGGGGTCGCCGACCCGTTGACCGCCGATGACGTGGCCGACGCGATCCGCTGGGTGGCCACCCGGCCAAGTCACGTCGACATCGACCTGCTGGTCATCAAGCCGCGGGCTCAGGCCGCACCGCACCGGGTGCACCGCGACCCGCCGTAGACTCAGCAGCGGTCCGCGGCGCTCTGGCGCGCCGGGCCACCTTCCTCCCAGACCGCTCCGGAGCGCCACCGCATGCCCCAGCTCACTCGTCCCGACCTGCGCAACGTGGCCATCGTGGCGCACGTCGACCACGGCAAGACAACGCTGGTCGACGCCATGTTGTGGCAGTCCGGAGCCTTCGGGGAGCACCAGGAGGTCACCGACCGGGTCATGGACTCCGGCGACCTCGAGCGCGAGAAGGGCATCACGATCCTGGCCAAGAACACCGCGGTTCGTTACCGGGGGCCGGGCGCGCCGGACTCCGGGGTCACCATCAACATCATCGACACCCCCGGCCACGCCGACTTCGGGGGCGAGGTCGAGCGTGGCCTGTCGATGGTCGACGCGGTCGTCCTGCTCGTGGACGCCTCCGAGGGGCCTCTGCCCCAGACGCGCTTCGTGCTCCGCAAGGCGCTGACCGCCGGCCTGCCGGTGGTCCTGGTCGTCAACAAGGTCGACCGTCCGGACGCCCGGATCGCGCAGGTCGTCGACGAGACGTACGAGCTGTTCCTCGACCTGCTCGACATCGACGCCGACCAGGGTTCCCTGGACTTCCCCATCGTCTACGCCTCGGCCAAGGCCGGCCGGGCGTCCACTCAGCAGCCCGCCGACGGGACGATGCCGGAGTCCGCCGATCTGGTGCCGTTGTTCCGGACGATTCTTGACGCGGTGCCGGAGCCGCGCTACACCGTCGACGCGCCGTTGCAGGCCCACGTCACCAACCTGGACGCCTCCCCGTTCCTCGGCCGGATCGCCCTGGTGCGGGTGCACGAGGGCACCCTGAAGAAGGGTGCCTGGGTCGCGTGGTGCAAGCGCGACGGCTCCGTGGACAAGGTCCGAATCACCGAGCTGCTCGTCACCGAGGGTCTCGAGCGGGTGCCCGGCACCCAGGCCGGTCCCGGCGACATCGCGGCGATCGCCGGCATCGCGGAGATCAACATCGGGGAGACGCTCGCCGACGTCGACGACCCGGTGCCGCTTCCCCTGATCACCGTCGACGAGCCGGCGATCTCGATGACGCTCGGCACCAACACCTCCCCGCTGTCGGGACGGGAGAAGGGCACCAAGGTGACCGCGCGGCTGGTCAAGGACCGGCTCGACCGGGAGCTGATCGGCAACGTGTCGATCCGGGTCCTGCCGACCGAGCGTCCCGACACCTGGGAGGTGCAGGGCCGAGGGGAGCTGGCGCTGGCGATCCTGGTGGAGCAGATGCGCCGCGAAGGCTATGAGCTGACCGTCGGCAAGCCACAGGTGGTGACCCGCGAGATCGACGGCAAGCTGCACGAGCCGGTGGAGCGGCTCACCATCGACTGTCCGGAGGAGTACCTCGGGACGCTCACCCAGCTGCTCGCAGTGCGCAAGGGTCGGATGGAGCAGCTGACCAACCATGGCACCGGCTGGATCCGGCTGGAGTTCCTGGTGCCCGCGCGCGGCCTGATCGGATTCCGCACCGAGTTCCTCACCGACACCCGAGGGACCGGGATCGCACATCACGTCTTCGAGGACTACGAGCCCTGGTTCGGCCCGCTGCGCACCCGCGCGACGGGCTCTCTGGTCGCTGACCGGACCGGCGTGGCCACCTCCTACGCGATGACCAACCTGCAGGAGCGCGGCACGATGTTCGTCGAGCCGACCACCGAGGTCTACGAGGGCATGATCGTCGGTGAGAACAGCCGCGCCGACGACATGGACGTCAACATCGCAAAGGAGAAGAAGCTCACCAACGTGCGCTCCAACGCCGACGAGTTCGAGAAGCTCGTGCCGGCGCGCAAGCTCTCCTTGGAGCAGTCGCTGGAGTTCTGCCGCGAGGACGAGTGTGTCGAGGTGACTCCGAACGCCGTGCGCATCCGCAAGCTGGTGCTGAGCGCCACCGATCGGGCTCGCGCCCGCGGGCGCAAGCCCAAGGCCTAAGTCGCGAACCGCGAGCCACCTCCCGGGCAGGGCGGCGGCCGTGCACAGGTCATGCGTCAACCCAACGTGCCGTTGCGTCGCTCGCTCCAACGTTGGCAGATCGTGGCCACCCACGGCTCACTCTCGGCGATGCCGTGCAACGCGACGACGGGCACTGCGTGTCCGCAGCACTACAGGGAGACCACCTCGGCGGCGGCGAAGCGCTTCGAGCGCGTGATTCGCAACGTCTTGTGCCCCGCGTCGTAGAGGTGGGTGTCCTCCAGCATCTCGACAGCGGTCGGGATGTCGCCGTAGCGCAACCAGGACTCCGGATCGATCCACCGATAACGACCGCGGCACAACCAGGCGACGGCCTGGCGGGCGCGTGCAAACGACCACCGGCGAGCAGGTCGACGTAGCGGGCCTCGATGGGCAACCCGCAACATGGCGCCGAGGTCGCTGGTAACCGCCATGCGCGAGCTGTCCCACGCTTCGCTCACGTGCCGCAGCCACGGCTCCCATGGCTCCCAGCGTTCCGATGTGGCTGCTGCTCGAGCCGGTCGATCAGCGCGTCGACAGCAGCAAGCCGCGGTCGCAACACGACGTGCGGCTCGAGACCGAGCACTCGACACAGCCGCTCCAGCATCGGCAGCGACGCCGGCGTCACCCCACTCTCGATGCGCGAGACGGTGCCCTGGTGGACGGCGGCCGCGCAGGCCAGCTCAGCCTGGGACGGCCGCCGTCTCGACCTTTCCGACGCCAGCGCTCGCCCCGCCTCGCGGGCCACCAGGCAAGGAGGGACCTCATGCCCACTGTTCACGTCTTGACTGTGCGTGTTGGCTCCGCCTGCTGGTGGCGACCCGCGGCAACGTGGGGAAAGGCGAGCGGTGCAGCACTGAAAAGGGGCGCGCTCATCCCACCTCATGTCGCGGCTGCCTAGTGATGCGGCTGCCTAGTGATGCGGCTAGGGAATGGTGTCCGAAGAGCGCGGCGGGGGCATTGCCGCCTCAGCCGAGGCGGCCGGAACGGACGAGCGCGGTCTGCAGGGCGTCGTGGGCCGCGGCGTTGTAGGCGACCATCGTGGCAGTACGCACCGAGGTGGGCGTCCTTGCCAGGGTCTCGACCGCGATGCGGGCGGCGTCGTCGATCGGCCAGCCGTAGACCCCGGCGGAGACGAGCGGGAATGCCATCGTGGCAGCCGCGAGCTCGTCGGCGACGCGCAGTGCTTCGGCGTAACACGACCTCAGCAGGCCTGGGTCGTCCTGGCCGGCCCTGCGGTCCGGACCGACTACGTGGATGACGTATTGGGCGGGGAGGTCGCCAGCCGGCGTCCAGCCTGCTCCCCCCGTCGGCAGGCCGTCGGGGAACCTGGCAACGCACTCGGCAAGAACTGTTGGACCGGCGGCGCGGTGGATCGCTCCGTCGACGCCGCCACCGCCGCGCATCTCGGGGCCGGCCGCGTTGACGACCGCGTCCACGTGCATCGTGGTGATGTCGCCGGCCACCAGCTCGATGTCCATCCGGAGAGGTCAACGACGCTGCAGTGACTTCAAAGCGGGCCGGGCCTCGGCCAGGTAGACGAACGCAGCAACCGTGCCGATGACGTTGAGCAGCCCGATGGGATTCCAGTTGATTGCGTTGAGCACCACGGCCAGGCCGAGGATCAGCAGCCAGAAGTTCTTGGTCTGCTTGTCCGCGGCTGCGTATGCGGCACCCGGGCGGCCGATGGCGTCCGTCAAAGCGAACGCCTTGCAGCCGAACAGCACCAGGCTGAGCAGCAGCAGCAGGATGTTCTGCAGGTTGAAGAGGCTCTGCACCCGTCAGAGTCTAGCCGCACAGGCCGGTCGCGCACCGCTCAGAGGAGTGCGCGTACCTCACCTACGCGCTCGCCACCACCGAGCAGCGGGGCGCTGGCCTGCTCGTCGAGCACCGCGTGCTCGAAGCCCAGCCGCCGCAGCACCGCGGCCATCACCACCGGCCGCGCCCGGGCGCCACCGTCCGCGATCTTGATGGCGACGCACGTCCGGTCGGGCATCGCCACCGCATAGCAGGCCTCGGCACCGCCCTTGCCCACGGCACCCGGGAACGCCCGCAGCAGGGCAGCCTCGTCGCGGCGGGTGCCGCTAACGTGCTCGGGGAAGCCGACGATCGCCTCCGCCACGGCGCGCTCCGCACAACCGGTCGGCGCATCGACGAGCCGGCGGAATCCGCGAGCCAGGCCGGTCAGTGACGTCGCCAGCACGGGAGCACCGCACCCGTCGACGCCGGCTGCGCCGACCGGCTCCTCGGTCAGCTCGGTGAACACCGTGGCGATGTCCTGCTGCAACGGGTGGTCCGGGTCGCGGTAGGTGCCGGTGTCCCACCCGTTGGCCACGCAGGTCGCCAACATCGCGGCGTGCTTGCCCGAGCAGTTCATCAACAGCGGCAGCGGTTTCCCCCCAGCGCGGATGTGCGCCTCGCGCGCCTGTTCGTCGAGGGGGTAGTCGGGGGGCGTCTGCAGGTCGGCCTCGTCGAGGCCGGCTCCGGCGAGGATCTCGCGAACCGCCTTGATGTGCAGCGGTTCGCCTGAGTGGCTGGCGCAGCCGAGCGCGAGCAACCGCCCACGCAGTCCGAGGCCCGCGCGCACCATCGCGGCGGCCTGCAGCGGTTTGTTGCAGGAGCGCGGGAAGACCGGCTCGTCCACGGTGCCCACGGCCCAGGCCACGTTGCCGTCGGGTCCCAGCGCAACTCCCGACCCCCAGTGGTGGCCCTCGACGAACCCTGAGCGCACGACCTCGGCGATCCTGACGTGCTCCACGTCGAGCGACCCTAGCCCGGTCCGGCTGGCACAATCTGGCGGGTGCCAGTGCCCGACCTGCCCACTGCGCTTCCCCAGTGGACGCCAGCGCCGCGTGAGCTCGACGACCTCGAGCTGCTCATCACCGGCGCGCTGAGCGTCGACGGCTTCGTCCGGCCGGACCAAGCCGACGGGGTGACGCTGCGCGTGCCCTCCCAGGTAGCGACGAGTGCCACCCAGGCCGGCGGCCTTGAGCTGGTCGACCCCGAGGGACTTGCGCTGGCGATCGTCCGCCCGGCGGGCACCTACCCGGCCGGCGACGGCGTCACCGGGTTGGTCGGGACGGTCGAAGCCGTGGCGGTCGCCGAGTTCGGGCCATATCGCAACTTGCATGTCGCGCCGGCGCAGCTGCGGGTCCGGCACCCGGACAGTTTCGCCGTGCCGGTCCTCGCCCCTCCCACGGCGCGCGACATCGCAGCCATCGGCGCACATGCCGAGTCGACCGGCCGCCTCCCCGTGCTACTGGTCTGCACCGGTCACCAGGCGGCGCGGGGAGTCTCCGGACCGGGCCTGGTTCGCGCCACACTGGCGGCCGCCGAGCTGCTGCCGACCGCCGTGGTCGGCGCAGTGTCGGTCGCTGCCCGCGAGGGCGTGGACGGCGCGACGGCCACCGAGGCGTTCGCCATCCGGGTCGCCGGGGCCTACGCCGAGGACGTGCTCCAGCTCGAGGGCGACGGCGAGCTGCCGGAGCCGGTCGCGGCGGTCGTCGTCCAGGACCGGCCGCCTCGTGTCCGGCGCGGCCTGGTGGTCTTCTTCACCGGCCTCTCCGGGTCGGGCAAGTCCACGCTGGCGCGCGCGCTGCACGACGCCCTGCTCGAGCGGGGTGACCGGACCGTCACCAGCCTCGACGGCGACGTGGTGCGCCACCACCTGTCCAAGGGCCTCGGCTTCTCACGCGCGGACCGCGAGACCAACATCGCCCGCATCGGCTGGGTCGCCGCCGAGATCAGCCGACACCACGGAGTCGCGATCTGCTCCCCCATCGCACCGTTCGCGTCGACCCGGGAGCACGTGCGGTCGATGGTCACGGACGCAGGTGGCGGGTTCGTCCTCGTGCACGTGGCCACGCCGCTCGAGGAGTGCGAGCGCCGCGACCGCAAAGGCCTGTACGCCAAGGCACGGGCCGGCCTGATCCCCGACTTCACCGGCATCTCCTCGCCGTACGAGGTTCCCGACGATCCGAGTGTCCGAGTGGACACGACGGGCCGGACCATTCAGGATGTCTTAGACGACCTCCTGCATTATCTCTGCTCGAATGGTTGGCTTAAGCGTGAATGACCTCCTCAGCACCGGGGTCCTGTCGATCCTGGTGGTCAGTTTCGCTATCGGGATCGTCGTTGGCATCACCGGCATGGGTGGCGGAGCACTGCTGACACCCGCGCTGATCTTCCTCGGCATCGACCCCACTGTGGCGGTCGCCAACGATCTGGTCGCCTCGGGTGTCAACCGCACGGTGGGTGCGACCGTGCACCTCAGACAGGGTTCCCCCTACTTGCCGCTGGTCAAGTGGCTCGTCATCGGCTCGGTCCCCACCGCGTTCGCGGGCGCCTTCATAGTGAACGCCGTCGGCGGTGGCACGGCGCAGCAAGGTTTTCTGAAGGCCGCGATCGGTGCCGCACTGCTGCTCACCGCGGCCACCTACACCGTCCGGATGGTGCTGAACCTGCGAGCCGTCGCCGCCGGGACGCAGGTCCCGACCGGGGACCCGCCGGTACGGGTGGTGCCGACCCTGCTCGTCGGCATCATCGGTGGCCTGCTGGTCGGCATCACGTCGGTCGGTGCCGGCTCGTTGATGATGGTCTCGCTGCTCATCTTGTATCCGACCCTGCAGGCGATCAAGCTCGTCGGCACCGACCTGGCGCAAGCCGTCCCGCTGGTCATCGCGGCCGCGGTGAGCCACGTGATCATCAGCGGGGTCGACTGGGCGGTCTTGATTCCGCTGGTCGTGGGCGGCACCCCGGGCACCTTCCTCGGCGCCCGGCTTGCCGCTCGGGTGTCGCAGGCGGTGATCCGGCGTGGAATCGTCATCTTGCTGACCCTGACCGGCCTGGGGATGCTCGGGCTCGATCCGGTGCTGGTGGCCGTGGTCGGGGTGGCCATCCTGGTTCTCGGCCCGTTGGCCTGGGCAGAGGTCCGTCGCCGACATGGTCTCCCCGGCTTCGCACGCGTCGGGCGAAGCGCAGGTTTCGGTGCCAGGGATCGCTAGGATGACGTCCGCCTGCACCGACCTCCCGGGAGATCCACACCCATGCCCACGCACGCCGACTACCGGCTGAGCCAGCTCGACGAGCTCGAAGCCGAGGCGATCCATATCTTCCGCGAGGTCGCGGCCGAGTTCGAGAAGCCGGTGCTGATGTTCAGCGGTGGCAAGGACTCGATCTGCATGATGCGCCTGGCCGAGAAGGCGTTCTATCCGGCCAAGATCCCGTTCCCGGTCCTGCAGGTCGACACCGGCTTCGACTTCCCCGAGGTGCTGAGCTGCCGCGACTCGTGGGTCAGCCGGCTCGGCGTCAACCTGATCGTGGCCTCGGTCGACCAGGCGATCAAGGACGGCGTCGTCGTCGACGACGGCAAGACCAGCCGCAACCGGCTCCAGATCGGCACGTTGCTCAACGCCATCGAGGAGAACGGATTCACCGCGCTGTTCGGGGGGGGACGTCGCGACGAGGAGAAGGCACGTGCGAAGGAGCGTGTCTACTCCCACCGGGACGAGTTCGGCCAGTGGGACCCCAAGATGCAGCGGCCCGAGCTGTGGAGCCTCTACAACGGCCGGATCCGGGCCGGGGAGCACATGCGGATCTTCCCCCTGAGCAACTGGACCGAGCTCGACGTGTGGCACTACATCGGCCGCGAGCGCGTCCAGATCCCGACGATCTACTTCAGCCACCGGCGCGAGGTGGTCCTCCGCGACGGCATGCTGCTGAGCGCCGGCGACCACTTGCCGCTGAAGGCCCGCGAGACGCCCCAGACGCGGACCGTACGCTTTCGCACCGTTGGCGACATGACGCTGACCGGCTGTGTCGAGAGCTCCGCCGCGACGATCGACGAGATCATCGACGAGGTCGCCGTCGCCCGGGTGACCGAGCGGGGCGCCACGCGGGGCGACGACCGCTTCTCCGAGGCGGCCATGGAAGACCGCAAGCGGGAAGGCTACTTCTGATGGATCTGCTGCGGTTCGCCACCGCAGGCTCGGTCGACGACGGCAAGTCCACGCTGATCGGACGGCTCCTGCTGGACTCCAAGGCGATCTTCGAGGACCAGCTGGAGGCCGTCGAGCGCACCTCGTCGGCCAAGGGCTACGACTACACCGACCTCGCGCTGCTCACCGACGGCCTGCGCTCGGAGCGCGAGCAGGGCATCACGATCGACGTTGCGTACCGCTACTTCGCGACCCCCAACCGCAAGTTCATCATCGCCGATACGCCCGGGCACGTGCAGTACACCCGCAACATGGTCACCGGCGCCTCCACGGCAGACCTCGGCCTGGTGCTGGTGGACGCCCGGCAGGGGCTGACCGAGCAGAGCCGGCGGCATGCGGTGATCCTGTCGCTGCTGCGTGTGCCGCACCTGGTGCTGGCGGTCAACAAGATGGACCTCGTGGACTACGACCCGGCGGTCTTCGACAAGATCCAGGCAGAGTTCACGGCGTTCGCGACCAAGCTGACGATTCCGGACCTCACGGTGATCCCGATCTCGGCGCTCAAGGGCGACAACGTGGTCAACCGAAGCGAGCACATGCCCTGGTACGAAGGGCCTTCGCTCATGCACCACCTGGAGCACGTGCACGTCGCCTCCGACCGTGACCTCGTCGACACCCGGCTGCCCGTCCAGTACGTCGTGCGGCCGAAGTCCGATGAGTTCCATGACTACCGGGGCTACGCGGGCCGGGTCGCCGGCGGCATCCTCAAGCCGGGCGACGATGTGCTTGTGCTGCCCAGCGGCTTCACCTCGCGGATCGCCGCCATCGACGTGTTCGACACCGAGGTCGACGAGGCGTTCCCACCGATGTCGGTGACCGTACGCCTCGAGGACGACCTCGACGTCAGCCGCGGCGACATGCTGTGCCGACCGCAGAACGCCCCGACCCCGAGCCAGGACCTCGACGCGATGGTCTGCTGGATGGCCAACGCGCCGCTGCGGCCGAGGCAGAAGCTGGGGATCAAGCACACGACCCGGTCCGGGCGCGCGCTCGTCAAGGACCTGCAGTACCGCCTGGACGTCAACACCCTGCACCGGGACCTCGAGACGAAGGAGCTTGGTCTCAACGAGATCGGCCGGGTGCAGCTGCGCACGACAGTCCCGCTGCTGTGCGACCCCTACGAGCGGAACCGCACGACCGGTTCATTCATCCTGCTCGACGAGGCCACCGGCGTCACCGTCGGTGCAGGCATGATCAACGCCGGCAGCTGAGCGCGCTCACCGCCGGCCGGGTGGCCGCGTTTTGCGCAGTTGCGCACCGAAGTCAAGCCGCAGACCGTGCACTCCTGCGCAATTCGACCTCCGCCACCCGAGCGCGTGCGGGGTTGTGGATGACGGCCGCCGTTTTGGCGGCTGCTCGCGCGATCCTCCAGATGTGTCCCCCACCACAGTTCCAACCGAGCTCCGCGGTCGGCCCTTCCTGCTGCAGGAGGCCCTACAGGCCGGGGTGAGCCGACGAGCGCTGCAAAGCCGTCACTACCGACGGCTGCACCGCGGCGTCTACGTCTGCGCAGACGCGCCGTTTACCGTGCCGCTGCTCGCTGCGGGGGCGCTCCTGGTGCTGCCACCCGATGCCCTCGTGAGCCACCTGACCGCGCTGCAGCTGCTTGGCGCCGATGTCGGGCCGCGCTGGCCATTGCACTTCTCGACGATGCACCGCCGTCAGGTCCGCGTCGATGGGGTCACCTGCCATCGGTCCTTGCAGCCGCTCGCGCGACGAGAGCTGGACGGTCTGCCGATCTGCACGGCGCAGCAGGCCTGGGTGCAGTCCTCCCTGAAGCTCGATCTCGTCGAGCGGGTCGTCGCCGCCGAGCGGCTGCTGCACCTGGGCCGCACGACGTTGCCGGCCTTGTGGGACAACGCCCAGCGCCTTCAGCACGGTGTCGGGCCGGCCCGTCGCGCTTTGCTCCTGGTGCGCGAACGAGCAGAGTCCCCCCGCGAGACCACCCTGCGCCTGATGCTGGTGTTGTCGGGGCTCCCCGAGCCGAGGCTCAACGTGCCACTGGGCGACGAGCATGACTTCGTCGCTCGCCCGGACCTGGTCTACCTCGACCAACACGTGGCCGTGGAGTACGACGGGGAGCACCACTGGCGGGACCGGCGCCAGCGCGAGCATGACATCCACCGACGAGAGGCGCTCGAGAGTGGCGGCTGGCGAGTGATCGTGGTGACGGCGCAGAGCATACGGCGGCCACGGGATGTTGTTGAGCGCGTACACCGCGCGCTGACGGCGAGCGGCTACCGAGGCCCGGTGCCGAGCTTCGGCCCGCGGTGGCGCAGTCTGTTCGAGGGGGCTGGCCAGCCCGCCGCATAGGCTGGCGCACTGTGCAAACCTCCGTCGACCTCAACGCCGACCTCGGCGAGTCGTACGGGCGCTGGCGGCTCGGCGACGACGAGGCACTGCTCGGCGTGGTCACCAGCGCCAACATCGCCTGCGGGTTCCACGCGGGTGACCCGACGACCCTGCTGCGCACCTGCGCCGCGGCTGCAGCGGCCGGCGTCGCGATCGGCGCCCAGGTGGGCTATGCCGACCTGCGCGGCTTCGGCCGGCGGTTCGTCGACGTGCCGCCGCAAGACCTGGTTGCCGATGTCCTCTACCAGCTCGCGGCGCTGGACGGGCTCGCCCGGGTGGCCGGTGGACGGGTCGCCTACGTCAAACCACACGGCGCGCTCTACTCCGCGGTCTTCGCGCACCAGGCCCAGGCGCGAGCGGTCGTGGAGGCGGTCACCGCCTACGACGCCGGCCTGGCCGTGCTGGGCTTCCCCGAGTCGGCGTTGCTCCGCGAGGCGACCGCGGCCGGGCTGGCGGTGGTGCCGGAGGGGTTCGCCGACCGGGCGTACGCGGCGGACGGAACTCTGCTGCCGAGAGACGAGCCGGGTGCGGTTCTGGACGACCCCGAGGCGATCGCGCAGCAGGCGGTGGCGCTGGCTCTGGCGGAGGAGGTGCAGTCGTTGTGCGTCCACGGCGACAGCCCGGCCGCCGTGGAGTCGGCAGCGGCGGTGCGCGCGGCGTTGACGGCGGCCGGGCTGGGCGTTCGGTCCTTCGTTGCGGCCGACTGAGGTGCGGCTGCTGCCCTGCGGCGACACGGCACTGCTGCTCGAGTGCGACACCCTCGACGAGGTCGCCGCCTGGTCGGAACAGCTCACCGCGGCCGGTCTCGGACAGCTCGAGGAGATCGTCCCGGCGGCCCGGACGGTGCTGCTGCGGGTCCGGCCGGGATCGGTCACCCAGGTGCGCCGTGAGGTGCAGGCGCTCGACCCGGCCGCCGCCGCCCCACCTCTCCTCGACGACCCGCCACCCGTGCCGGCCCCCGAGACCGCCATACCGGTCATCTACGACGGTCCGGACCTCTACGAGGTCGGCGAGCTCACCCGGCTGGGTGCGCGGGGGGTGGTGGAGGCGCACACCTCGCAGCTGTGGCGCGTGGCGTTCTGCGGGTTCCTGCCGGGGTTCGGCTACCTCGTCGGCGACGACGACCGGCTGCACGTGCCACGTCGCGCGGACCCACGGACGCGGGTACCCGCTGGTGCGGTCGGTCTGGCCGGTGAGTTCACCGGTGCCTACCCGCGGTCGTCGCCCGGGGGTTGGCAGCTCATCGGCCGCACCGACGCGCCGCTGTGGGACGTCGAACGTGATCCGCCCGCACTTCTGCGACCCGGCGTACGGGTGCACTTCGTGGCTGTCTCATGACCGCCGTGCTGACCGTGCTCGATCCAGGACCGCTGGCTACGGTGCAGGACCAGGGGCGCGTCGGGCACGCGTCCTCGGGAGTGCCCCGGTCCGGAGCGGCGGACCGGGCGGCCCTGCGACTGGGCAACCGGCTGCTCGGCAACCGGGAGGACGCAGCAGGCATCGAGGCCACCCTGGGCGGCCTAGTGGTGCAGATGAACGCGCCGCTGACCGTAGCGCTGACCGGCGCACCCGGGCCTGCGGAGGCGGCCGGGCGGACCGTGGCCCACGGGCAACCGGTGTGGCTCGAGGCCGATGCGGTGCTCAGGCTCGGGGCGCCGGCGGTCGGCCTCCGCACCTACCTGAGCGTGCGTGGCGGGATCGCCGTGCCGCAGATGCTGGGCTCGCGCTCCACGGACCTGCTCGCCGGCATCGGGCCGGCTCCGCTCAGCGGTGGCGACCGGCTGCCGGTCGGCCCGCCCGGTAGCGAACCGGCGACCGCCCAGGCCGCGAGCCGGCTGCCGCACGGCGAGCTCAGCCTGCGGATCCTGTTAGGCCCGCGCGACGACTGGTTCACCCCTGCCGCGGTCGCGCTGCTCGGCTCAGCCTGCTGGCGGGTCAGCGAGCGGTCCGACCGCGTGGGCATCCGCCTCGACGGACCCCTGCTCGAGCGCTCTGCCGGCGTGGAGCTGCCCAGCGAGGGATGCGTGCGGGGATCGATCCAGGTCAGCGCCGACGGCTCGCCCATCCTGCTGGGCCCCGACTGCCCCGTGACCGGCGGCTACCCGGTGATCGCCGTGGTCGACGACGCCGACTGCGATCTGGCAGGTCAGGCGCGGCCAGGCGACGTGCTGCGTTTCCGGCGGTGACCTGCGGGCGGTGAGCTGCGGCGGGGGGAGCTGGAATGACCTCAGCGCAGCGCCGGGCGGACGTGCAGTCCGATGTCGGGGTCAACCACCGGCTGCTGAGCGGCAGCCACGCCATCGGCGAGCAGCGTGACGTCGACCGGCACGTTGCGCTTGACCAGTGCCAGCGCGATCGGTCCGAGCTCGTGGTGGCGCGCCGACGAGCCGACGAACCCGACCCGGCGGCCATCCGCGGTCACCTCAGCCGCAGGCAGCGGCAGCCGGTCCGCAGAGCCGTCCAGGTGCAGCAGCGTCAGCCGCCGCGGCGGCCGGCCCAGCGTGTGCACGCGCGCCACCGTCTCCTGGCCTCGGTAGCACCCCTTGTCGAGGTGCACCGCTGAACCGAGCAGACCGAGCTCGTTGGGGATGCTCTTGTGGTCGCTGTCCACGCCGACCCGCGGGCGCCCCGACGCGATCCGCAACGCCTCGAGAGCCCAGGTCCCCGACGGCGCCGACGGGTGCTCGCTCGCGTAGGACGTCAGCTCAGCCCGAGGAACCAGGAGCTCCCGCCCGAGCGGCTGGCCGTCGCCCCCGCCACCTGCCTCGTGCACGACCGCCAGCTGCTCGGTCACGACGGTGACCTCGACCCGCAACATGAAACGCATGGAGTCGAGGAAGTCCGCGAGCGCCCTTCCCGCACCGGCTTCGGTGTACGCGAGGAACGCCTCGCCGTCATCGGAACCGCGGAACGCGTGCTCGATGTGGCCCTGCGGCGACAGGATCAAGGCCTCGGTCGCCTTGCCCGGCGCCAGCCGGTCGAAGGCCTGGGTGGCCAGCGCGTGCAGGTAGGTCAGCCGGTCCGCCCCGGCGACCCGCACCACGTCGAGGTGGGACAGGTCGACCCATCCCGCGCCTGACTGGAGGCGCCGCTGCTCGGCGACCGGGTTGCCGTAGTGCGCTGCGACGCCCGCGTCGGGTCCGTCGGCCTGGACGGCACCTGGCAGCGAGAGGAG
>JBBSGC010000021.1:0-20264 GCA_038254525.1 Propionibacteriales bacterium
TCCGTGGTCGAGGGCCGTGCCGCCAGTGTCGCCGAGATGTTCCTCGACCGGGTCCGTTCGACGCCGGCCCTGGAGGCCTACCGGTTCCCGGCAGGTGAGGCCTGGGTGTCGCGGACGTGGAGTGAGACCGGGACGAGCGTGCAACGGCTCGCCGCAGGCCTGATTGCCCTCGGGGTGCAGCCGCAGGAGCGGGTCGCGATCGCGTCGGGAACGCGCTTCGAGTGGATCCTGGCGGATCTTGCGGTCATGTGCGCCGGCGCAGCGACGACGACCGTCTACCCGACCACGATGAGCGAGGACGTCACGTTCATCCTCACCGACTCCGACAGCCGAGTCGTCTTCGCCGAGAATGAGCACCAGGTCGCGAAGCTGCTCGAGCGGCGCGGCGAGCTGCACGGTGTGCAGACCGTGGTCAGCTTCGACGGCAGCGCTACCGACGACGGCTGGGTGATCACGCTGGCCCAGCTCGAGGAGAGCGGCGCCCGGTTGTTGGCCGAGCAACCGGGCGTTGTCGACGACCGGGTCGCGGAGATCGAGCCGGACTCGCTGGCGACCCTGATCTACACCTCCGGCACGACGGGGCGGCCGAAGGGTGTCCGACTGCGGCACTCCGGCTGGACCTACGAGGGGGCAGCGGTCGCGGCACTGGGCATCTTGAGCCTGGACGACGTGCAGTACCTGTGGCTGCCGATGGCGCACTCGTTCGGCAAGGTGCTGCTGACCACCCAGCTCCAGGTCGGCTTTGCGACCGCCGTCGACGGACGCGTCGAGAAGATCGTCGAGAACCTGGCGGTGGTCCGCCCGACCTTCATGGGCGCGGCCCCACGCATCTTCGAGAAGGCGTACGGGCGGATCGTCACCACGGCCCACAGCGAGGGCCCCGCCAAGGCGAGAGTCTTCGACTGGGCCTGCGGCGTCGGCCGGCGGGTCGCCGCACGGCAGCTGGCCGGTGAACCTGTGCCCAAGGTGCTGGCGGCCCAGCACCAGGTGGCCGACCGACTGGTGTTCGCCAAGGTGCGGGACCGCTTCGGCGGGCGCGTGCGCTTCTTCATCTCCGGCTCCGCGGCCTTGTCCGGTGAGGTGGCCGAGTGGTTCCACGCCGCGGGCATCTTGATTCTGGAGGGCTATGGGTTGACCGAGTCCTCGGCCGGCTCGTGCGTGAACCGGCCGGACAACTTCCGCTTCGGCACCGTCGGGTTGCCGTTCCCCGGCACCGAGGTCAAGACGGCTGCCGATGGGGAGGTCCTGATCCGCGGCCCTGGCGTGATGGCCGGCTATCACCAACTGGCAGCGGAGACGGCCGCTTGCCTGGTAGGTGATGGCTGGCTGGCCACCGGTGACATCGGCGAGGTCGATGCCGAGGGCTTCGTGCGGATCACCGACCGTAAGAAGGACCTGTTCAAGACCTCCGGCGGCAAGTACGTCGCGCCGTCGCACGTGGAGGGGCGGTTCAAGGCGTTGTGCCCGCTGGTCAGCCAGGTGCTCGTGCACGGCAACGACCGCAACTTCTGTTCCGCGCTGATCACGCTGGACTCCGATGCGGTGGGCGAGTGGGCCAGCCGCAACGGCATGGAAGGAGCGGCGTACTCCGCGACCGTGACGTCGCCGCTGATGCGCGAACAGATCGCGGGCTATGTCACTCGGCTCAACGAACAGCTGAACCGGTGGGAGACGATCAAGCGGTTCCTCATCCTGGAGCAGGATCTGACCGTCGAGTCCGGCGAGCTCACGCCCAGCCTGAAGGTGAAGCGTCGGGTGGTCGAGGACCGGCACCGCGAGCAGCTCGACGCCCTGTACGCCTCGCCCACCATCGACCGGCATGTGGGACCCCTGCACCAATAGGTCGGTCATAGGGGTCCCCAGTGCTCGGGGCCGAATGGCGCGATCCTCCCCAGTGGGACACTGAAGCGTGCCGTCGACGTTGCCACCAGGGGAACCGGCGCCGCCAGACGGGGCGCTTCCCGCGGCGGCGTTGCGGGGTCTCGACGCCCGCGGGCTGAGCATCTACGTGCACGTGCCGTTCTGCGCCACCCGCTGCGGCTACTGCGACTTCAACACCTACACGGTTCGCGAGCTGGCGTCGACGCCGGGCGCCGTGCCGCAGACCTACGCAGCGACCATGCGCAGCGAGCTCGACCTGGCCGCGCGAGTCCTTCGGCGCGGTGGTCAGTTGCCGCAGGTGTCGACAGTGTTCTTCGGCGGTGGGACCCCGACCCTGCTCACTGCTGCCGACCTCGTCGGTACGCTCGCGGCCGTCGACGAGGTGTTCGGTCTCGCCGATGGGGCGGAGGTCACCACCGAGGCCAACCCCGACTCGGTTGACCGCGCGTACCTGGCGAGCCTGCGGGCCGGTGGGGTCAACCGCATCTCGTTCGGTATGCAGTCCGCGGTGCCCCACGTGCTGGCGACACTCGACCGCACACATGACCCGCAGCGGCTCCCGGCCGTAGTGGCCGCGGCGCGCGCGGCCGGCTTCGAGTCGCTCAGCCTCGACCTCATCTACGGCACGCCGGGTGAGTCACGAGCCGACTGGCTGCACTCCGTCGAGGCCGTGCTGGCGCTGGCGCCCGACCACGTCTCCGCCTACGCGCTGGTCGTCGAGCCGGGCACGGCCCTGGCCCGCAGGGTGCGTCGTGGGGAGCTGGCCGAACCAGACGACGACGACCTCGCAGACAAGTACGCCGCGGCCGACGACGTGCTGAGCGCCGCCGGATATGCCTGGTACGAGATCTCCAACTGGGCGCGGGGCGGGGCCCACCGCTGCCGGCACAACGAACGCTACTGGACCGGCGGCGACTGGTGGGGCATCGGACCCGGGGCGCACTCCCACATCGGCGGGGTGCGGTGGTGGAACGTCAAACACCCGGCCGCCTACGCCGAGCGGCTTGCCGCTGGGCGGAGCCCGGCAGCGGCGCGGGAGGTGCTCGACGAGCGGACGCGATGGGTCGAGCGGGTGCTGCTGGAGCCGCGGCTACGCACCGGGCTCGACATCGGCGTGCTCGACCAAGCCGGCCAGGCGGTCGTCCCGCGCCTGGTCGGCGACGGGTTGGCGGAGGCGGTCCGGTCCGATCGCCTGGTGCTGACTCGCCGGGGCCGCCTGCTGGCCGACGCCGTCGTGCGCGACCTGCTGGGCTGAGCCCGCGGCCGCCCGGTCTCGAGGGGGCTGGCTCGGCACCGTCGAGGGGACCTTGTGGGCCGCCGGTGCCTCGATCTGCCGCCACTCCGGTCGTACGGTCGGCAGCATCGTGACCGCGAAGTAGCCGAAGCCACAGACCAACAGCGCCGGCGACAGGCCGGCCAGCGCCACCAGGCCGCCGCCCAGCAGGCCGCCGAAGGGGATCAGGGCCCAGCACAAACTGGTGTTGAGCGAGCTGACCCGACCCATCAGGTGCCGCGGGATCCGCTCGAAGATGACCGCCCCCAGGATCGGGTTGATGAAACCGGAGGCGAAGCCGCCGACGACCGCGGTGCCCAGCACCACGACGGTCGGCAATCCGAACGCGAGCACCAGAAACCGGGGCAGGCCGGCAACCGCGAACGCTATGACATAGGTCGGCAACCGCGGCAGCGAGGCGGCGACGGTGGCCGCGAGCAGCGACCCCACGGTGGACCCGGCGGCCCAGACCGCGAACAGCAGCCCGATCGCGCCGGCGCCGCGCCCACCGTCCTGCGCCCAGACCGGGACCAGCACCGTGCTGTACGCCTGGTCCAGGAGGTTGGTCAGCGCCACCATGACGACCATCGCCACCAGCACGGCGTCCCCGCGCAGGAAGTCCCAGCCGGTGCGCAGCCGAGCAAGGTAGGCCTCACCGGCGTCGTCGCCAGTCGCCTTGTGCACCGTGCGCGGCGTGCTGATCGCCACCAGCGCGGCAGCCACCGCGAACGTCGCCGCGTCGATCATCAGCGCGTTGACCGGGCCTAGCACGGCGACGAGCGCGCCGGCCAGTGCGGAGCCGGCGGTCGAGGCGAGCCGCTCAGCCGCGCTGCCCAGCCCGGTGACCCGCTCCATCGGCACGCCTGCCGCGTCGACGATGTCGGGGATCAGCGCGGCCTTGGCGCCGTCGCCCGGGCCCCGGAGCAGGCCGGCCACCGCGACCAGCGCAGCGAGCGCTCCCAGGCTGAGCCCGCCGGCGGCGTGCAGGGCGGGGATCGCCGCCACCGCAACCGTGCTGCCGACATCGGCCAGCACGCTGACCTTCCGGGCACCGACCCGATCCAGCAGCGGGCCCGCCGCGGCTTTGGCCACGACATAGGGCAGCATCTCGGCGAACCCGATCGCACCGGTCCGCGTGGCGCTGCCGGTCGAAACCAGCACGAACCACGGGATGGCGATCATCGAGAGCCGCGTCCCGCACAACGAGATCGTCGAGGCGCTCAGCCAGCCGTACAACGGTCGGCGGGTCGTCATGCTGGGTCGCCTGCGATCGTGCCGGGCCGGGGGAAGGCGTGGATCTGGTAGACGAGCGGGGCCGTTCCGTCGGTCGGTTCCCCCGGGCCGGGCTCGCGCGCCTCGAACTCCTCGAACAGCGCTACCAGCCGCTCCTTGAGCTCCATCCCGTCTTCGGACGTGAGCTGCAGCTCCCAGTCGCTGAGCGTGGTCGTGCGCCACCACTTCTCGGCCAGCAGCGGCCGGTCCTCCAGCGCGCGCTGAAGCAGCTCGGTCTGCACGACGGCGACCGCCTGCGAGAAGGCATCCTGAGCGTCCCGCGACTGCGGGGAGGGATCATCCGCGGTCCAGGTCGACTGGTGCGCCGCCCGCCACCACCGGTCCCGGCCGTCACCGCGCTCGGCGTCGTCGACTATGAAGCCATGCTGGGCGAGTGAGCGGAGGTGGTAGCTGGTCGCACCGGAGTTGAGCCCCAGGCGCTCGGCCAGCCGGCTTGCGGTCGAGGGTCCCTCCGCGCGCAGCAGCCCGAGCAGGCGCAGCCGGACTGGGTGCGCGAGTGCCTTCAACGCGGTCGGATCGGGGGTGCTGCGACTCATCGGCATGCGATCGAGGATAGACGGCAAGCATTCCTTTGCAAAGAGATGTTTGCGGATTATCCCGCAGCCGACATCCCCCGGGCCACCGCGTGCCGCAGGTGCTCGGCAGGGAACGGCCAGCGGCCGCGGTGCAGCGCCTCGTCGACCGATAGCCCGCGGCCGACCAGGTCGCTGATCTGCTCCGCGACCTCTACGACATCGAGCCGTTGGCCGAGCACGAAGTCCTTGTCGACCACGCGGCCGTGGCCCGGCACCACCACGCTCGAGCGACCCAGCAGGTCGGACAACGATGCCAGCGTCGAGCCCCACTCCATGGGATGGCAGTCCGGTCCGTAGCTCGGGTGGGCCGACTCCTCGACCAGGTCGCCGGCACAGACCAGGTCGGCGTCAGGCACCCGCACGACCACGTCGCCCGCGGTGTGACCGCGTCCGAGATGGGCGAGCTCGATGTACCGGGCACCGAGGTCGAGCGCCAGCACCGAGGCGAACGTCGCTGTCGGGGCGACGACCGGCGTCTCGAGTACGGCTGCTTGCTCGGGGTCGTCGTGCTCTGCGGCGTACAACGCCTTGGTCCGCGCCTCGTGGGCGGGCAGGTCCGACGGCACCGAGTCGTGCGCCAAGATCGGCACGCCGGGGAAGGCGCCGTTGCCGAAGAGGTGGTCGAAGTGCACGTGGGTGTTGACCACCGTCTGCACAGGCAGCGGCGTCAGCACCCGCACATGCTCGGCCAGCTCGCGGCCTTGTCGCAGGCTGGCGCGCGTGTCGACAACCAGGGGGCCGTGCCCACCGATGACGACGGTGCAGGAGACGTCGAGGTAGGGGTAACGCCGGACGAAGCAGCGGTCGGCGACCTCGGTCCAGCCGGAGACGGTGGCGGAGCTGGTCACCCGTCGTAGACTGGCACTCATTCCCGACGAGTGCCAAAAATGCTCAGCACGGCCACTGAGCGGCGCGGTTCGGGCGGCTTCAACGGAGCGGGGAGGGGATGGCGTGCTCGACGAACGCAAGCTCTCCGTCCTGCGGGCCATCGTCGAGGACTACGTCTCGACCCGGGAACCAGTCGGCTCCAAGGCGCTGGTCGAGCGGCACGCCCTCGGGGTCTCCTCCGCGACGATCCGCAACGACATGGCGGCGCTGGAGGAGGAGGGTTTCATCGCCCAACCCCACACCAGTGCGGGCCGCATCCCGACCGACAAGGGCTACCGCCTCTTCGTCGACCGGTTGGCGGGCATCCGGCCGCTGTCGGCACCTGAGCGACGCGCGATCGCGACGTTCCTCGACGGGGCCGTCGACCTCGACGACGTGGTGCAGCGCAGCGTACGCACGCTCGCACAGCTCACTCGGCAGGTGGCGATCGTGCAGTACCCGTCGCTCACCCGCTCGACCGTGCGCCACGTGGAGGTGCTGCCCCTCGACGGGGCGCGGCTGCTGCTGGTGCTGATCACCAGCACCGGTCGGGTGGAGCAGCGGGTCGTGGAGACCGCTGACCCGGTCAGCGACGTCGTGCTGGCCGACCTGCGCAACCGGCTCAACGCGGCCACGACCGGGCAACGGCTGGTGGAGGCTGTCGCCCGGTTGGCCGACATCCCCCAGGCTCTCGACCCGACGGACCGACCCGTCGCCGGAATCGTGGTCACCGCCTTGCTGGAGGCCTTCTCCGACGAGCGAGCCGACGAGCGCGTCGCGGTGAGCGGCACCGCCAACCTGACCAGATTCGGCGACGACTTCGACCGCTCCATCCGGCCGATGCTGGAGGCCCTGGAAGAACACGTGGTCCTGCTCCAGCTGCTCGGCGAGGCGAGCAGCTCCAGCATGTTGACTGTGCGGATCGGCTCGGAGGTCCCCCACGAGGACCTCTCGCGGACCGCGATCGTGACCAGCGGCTACGGTGCCGCCGCGGACTCCCTCGGCGCCCTCGGCGTCGTCGGGCCGACCCGGATGGACTACCCGGGCACGATGGCCGCGGTGCGGGCCGTCGCTCGCTATGTCAGCCAACGGCTCGGCGAGGGCTGAGCCACGGCAGCGGCTCAGCTCGGGCCGACCGTACCCACCGGATGCGAACCACCGACAAGAGACAGGCAGGCATGAGCGCGGACTACTACGAGATCCTCGGCGTCGACCGCAATGCGTCGGGTGAGGAGATCAAGAAGGCCTACCGGCGGCTCGCGCGCCAGCTGCATCCCGACGTCAACCCGGACCCGGCGACGCAGGACCGCTTCAAGGTGGTCACCGCCGCCTACGACGTGCTGTCGGATCCCAGGAAGCGTGAGGTCTACGACCTGGGCGGCGACCCGCTCGGCGGTGCCGGGATGGCGCCGGGAGGTTTCGGGCCAGGCTTCTCCTTCACCGACATCATGGACGCGTTCTTCGGGCAGACCACCGGGCGTGGCCCTCGCTCGAGAAGCCGTCGAGGACAAGATGCTCTGCTCCGCCTGGAGATCGAGCTCGCCGATGCGGCGTTCGGCACCACCCGGGACCTGACCGTCGACACCGCCGTTGTCTGCGGCACCTGCCACGGCACCGGCGCACGCGCTGACAGTGAGCCGGTCCAGTGCCAGACCTGCCGCGGCCGCGGGGAGATCCAGCAGGTCCAGCGGTCCTTCCTGGGCGACATCCGTACGGCTCGTCCGTGTCCGACCTGCCGCGGCTTCGGCACCGTGATCCCGAACCCCTGTGCCGAGTGCTCCGGCGACGGCCGGGTGCGGGCCCGACGGACGATCACGGTCAAGATCCCGGCCGGTGTCGACTCCGGCACCCGGGTGCAGCTGGCCGGCGAGGGTGAGGTGGGTCCCGGCGGCGGCCCGGCGGGGGATCTCTATGTCGAGGTCGACGTGGCCAGGCACGAGTTCTTCGTCCGCCACGGCGACGACCTGGTCTGTCAGGTCTCGGTGCCGATGGCCGCCGCCGCCCTGGGCACCTCGCTCGACCTGCCGACGCTCGAGGCCGACACGGGCGCGCCCGATGTGGACGCGACGGTGCCGCTGGAGCTGCGAGCGGGCACGCAGTCCGGTGAGCGGAGCATCGTGCCCGGACGCGGCGTACCGCGGCTGCGCGGTCCCGGACGCGGGGACCTCGTGGTCGACGTGCACGTCGAGACGCCGACCCGGCTCGATGGGGAGCAGGAGGAGCTGTTGCGCCGACTGGCCGAATTGCGTGGCGAGGAACACCCGAACGGCTCGGTCAACGGCGTGCACAAGGGTGTCTTCGGCCGGTTGCGCGACGCCTTCGGCCCGCGCTGAGCCGGGACCTCGAGTCCGATGACCCGGCCGGTGTTCTGGTTGCCGTCGGTGGTGGACGGCTTCGTGGGTGCGGGCGACCGCATCGAGCTGACCGGTCCGGACGGTCGGCATGCAGTGGCGGTGCGGCGCGTCCGCGAGGGCGAGGACGTCGAGCTGGTGGACGGCACCGGGCTGCGGCTGTGGTGCCGGGTGGTTGACAGCGGCGCCGAGCGGCTGGTCGGCGAGGTGCTCAGCGTGGCGCGCGAGCCGGAGCCGCAACCACGCTTGGTAGTGGTGCAGGCGCTCGCCAAGGGGGAGCGCTCCGAGCTGGCCGTCGAGGTGCTGACCGAGGTCGGTGCTGACGTGATCGTGCCGTGGGCAGCGAAGCGCTGCGTGGTCCAGTGGCGGGGACCGCGCGCCGAGAAGTCGGCGAGCCGGTGGGCCGCGACCGCTCGGGAGGCCGCCAAGCAGTCCCGCCGGGCACGCAAGCCAGTAGTCGCGCAGCTGGCCAGCACCTCCGATGTCACGCGGCTGCTGCAGTGCGCGGCACTCGGCGTGGTCCTGCACGAGGCGGCGACCGCGCCGATAGCTGAGCTCGAGGTGCCGCCACAGGACGACCTGGTCGTGGTGGTCGGACCAGAGGGTGGAATCACCGACGACGAGGTGGCTGTCTTCGTAGCCGCCGGCGGGCTGCCCGTCCGGCTCGGGCCGAGCGTGCTGCGCACGTCGTCGGCCGGCTTGGCCGCGTGCTCGGTGTTGCTCAGCCGTACGCCGCGGTGGCTGTCGACGTAGCGGGGCTGGTGCGGGCGAGACCGACCAGCCGGTCAGGTCCTTGGCTGATCTGTGGTCGACAAGTATCCGTTGCTGGCCAGTGAACTGGGGAACGCTGCAACGGTCTGTCAGGTGGTGTTCATGGGGTGGGCCACCGAGGTCGCCCTATGGTCGAATGCCGGTCGTGGTAGGTAGTCGGGCAGCTCGGCATCAACGGCCAGCGCAGTAGGTCATCGAATGGCTAGCTGGGTGCACCACCGTTCGAACCCAAGTCTTCGTGACCCCGCGAGCGACGCCACGTTGGTGTTCCTTGCCCCCATCGGGCAACGCCGTGCTCACGGATGGCAAACGACGCAGCGTGCCTTACGCCCACAGAGCTAGGCATTGGTGACTCGTGGGCACCGGCCATGGTCAGGACGCTCTGGGGAGGATTCCGCCATTCCGCAACGAGCACTGGGGACCCCCACAACACACCTATTGGCGCAGGGGACCCCCATGCCTAGCGGACCGTGAAGTCCTTGGAGTCGAGGTTGATGACGTTCCCGTTGTCAGCCGAGTACTCGAAACACTCGACCGTGTAGTCGCCGGACGGCAGCGGGACGTCGAAGGAGAACGGCGCGAGCTGCTCGAAGGCGCCGCCGGTCGTGTTGCCCTGCTTCACAACCTTCCCGTCGTGCAGCACCCGCCAGTTGATTGTTCCCTCGAAGCCGCGCCCCTGCCCACTGACCGAGACGGGGCTGCTCACCGTGGCGCCCTGCACGGGCGCCTGAATCTGGATCGGCGCCAGCGCCGCAGGATCCTTGCCGACGGGCTGCGTCACGTCGGCGAACAGCACGGTGTGCACCGGCGAGCCGTTCATCGTCATCTCGACCGGCGCGTCGCTGTGCAGCGCCGCCTGCACTGTCCACACCACCTGCTGGGCGAAGGCCGCCGGGTCGAACGTCCAGTCGAAGGCCGCCGCCGGGAACGGGTTGTCGAGGGGCCCGGAGAAGTCCACAGTGATCACCCCGTCCCCCTCGCGCACCGAGTTGACGGTGACCGGCGTCTTGAGTGCCAGGTCACCGCCCTGGGTGCCGTGCACTGTGGCCCACTCGTTCAGGTAGTCGGGGTCGTCAGGCACCGTGCTCAGCAGCGCGTTCACGGCGTCCAGGCCAAGGTTGCCGGTGTCGGCGGCCCTGACCTGCTCGGGGAAGAGGTGCCCTGCCGGGCCGTAGCGGGTGCCCGTCGCATCGACGACGTATACGGTCAACGGCCGCAGCGGGGCCGTGGTCACCGCCGGCTCGTTGCCGTGGTCCGGACCGCCGCGGCCGCCGACCGTCACTACCGTGGCTACCAGCGCGGCGGCGGCCAGCGCGCCGCCCAGCACGGGCACCCACGCACGCCGCGGCACGCGGCTCCGCGTAGTTTCCTGCGAACGACGCAGGATGCCGGCCAGGGCCGGGCTTGGAGTCACGTCGTCGAGCCCCTGGTGCAGCGCCGTGCGCAGTTGCTCGGCGGTCCGGGCGGAGCCGTCGCCTCGATCGTCGGCAGTCATCTCAGTCCTTCCAGGTGGTGCGCAGGGCGGCGATGCCGCGCGAGCTGTGGCTCTTGACCGCTCCACGGCTGATCCGCAGGGTGTCGGCGATCTCGGCCTCGGACAGGTCCAGGTAGTAGCGCAGGAGGAGCACCTCCCGCTGCCGGCGCGGCAGCTGGGCGAGGGCCGCTAGCAACGCGGTGCGCTGCGCCGACGCCACCACGTGCGACTCCGCGCTGGCCGCCGGGTCCGGCGGTCGAGGGCGGTTCCGGTCGGCCACCACCCGACGCCGCAGGGCCGAGCGGCAGCCGTTGACGACCGTCGTGCGCAGGTACGCGAGGGCCTTGTCGGTGTCCCGGAGCCGGTGCCAGCGCCCGTGCACGGCGACGAAGGACTCCTGCACCACCTCTTCGGCGACCGCTGAGTCGTGCAGTAGCCAGGTGGCCAGCCGCACCAGCGCAACATAGTGGCTGCTGTAGAGAGCGGTGATCGCCTCGTCGGCGCCGGTCGATGCCACCCCTGTGGTCGGCTTGTCCGGCATGTCCTCCGCTTCCCGGTTGGCTCGACGTGGGTCGACCAACCTGTCTGCCGAGTACATTGCCGTCATGCCCCCTCCACGCGCGAGCAGCGACTCCGGTTCACACGACGGGCCGCCCGTCGGCGGTGGCGGCCGTGACAGCTGATCCCGGCTGCCTGTTCTGCAAGATCGTTGCCGGTGAGGTCGAAGCCGATGTGGTGCACAGCAGCGAGCACTGCCTCGCCTTCCGGGACCTGGAGCCACAGGCGCCGGTGCACCTGTTGGTGATCCCGCGCCGGCACGAGCCCGACGTCGGCTCCCTCGTGCGGGCCGCACCCGCCGAGGCGGCAGCCCTGCTGGCCGCCGCCCGGTCCGCCGCGGAGTCCGAAGGTGTCGCCGACAACTTCCGGCTGGTGGCCAACACCGGGCGGGACGCTCAACAGAGTGTGTTCCACGCGCACCTGCACGTCCTGGCCGGACGTTCGTTCGACTGGCCACCCGGGTGAGCAGCGAGACGACCGGGACGCGACCGGTGCCCGACGACGTGGTCCGCCGGCTCGACCGGGTCGCGGCCGAGCGGCAGGCGGAGTCGCGGGTCCCGGGCCTGCTCGTGGGACTGGTCCGTGGCCGCGAGCCGGTCTGGTCGAACGCGGTCGGCGTGGCGGATGTCGACGCCGGAGTGCCGCCCACCGCGGACACCCAGTTCGCTGTCGGCTCCATCACCAAGACGTTCACCGCGGCTCTGGTCATGGCGTTGCGGGACGAGGGCCGGCTTGGCCTCGACGACCGGCTTGGCGAGCACCTACCCGACACGAGGCACCAGCACGTCACGCTGCGCCGGATGCTCGCCCACGCCTCCGGCCTGCAGCGCGAGCCGCTCGGGGACATCTGGGACACCTTCCAGATGCCTGACGCCGACGCGCTGCTCGAGGACTTCGAGGCCGCCGAGCAGGTGCTGCCGCCGAGCACCCGCTGGCACTACTCCAACCTGGCGTACGCCGTGCTGGGGCAGGTCGTGGCCCGGATCGACGGCCGGACCTGGGCCGACAGCCTGCGGGCCCGGGTGCTCGTGCCACTCGGGCTGGAGCGCACCACGCTGCTGCCGGAGGGGGAGGTGGCCACCGGCTACTTCACCGACCCCTTCAGCGACGCCGTGCACGTCCAGCCGGTCAGCGACCTGTCGGCGCTGGCGCCCGCAGGAGCGCTGTGGTCGACCCTGACGGACCTCACCACCTGGGCCGGCTTCCTCGCCGCCGGCGACGACCGACTGCTGCCCGACGCGCGCATCGAGGAGATGGCGCAGGTGCAGGTGATGGCCGATCCGCTGCGCTGGGGGCTGGCGTGGGGGCTCGGGCTCGAGCTGTTCCGGTCCGGCGAGCGAATCTATGCCGGGCACACCGGGGGCATGCCCGGCTTCCTTTCTGCGGTGGTCGCCCACCGGGACTCTGGCACCGCAGCGATCGTGCTGGCCAACGCGATGTCGGGCTTCGACCCCGGTGACACCGCCGTCTCGTTGCTCGACCTGCTGCTCGACGAGGATGCCGCGCCCGTACCCGCCTGGCGCGCGGGTGCGGCAGTGCCGGCGGACCTGGCCGACCTCGTGGGGCGCTGGTGGGTCGAGGGTTCACCGACCGAGCTCAGCGTGCATGGCGGCGCCCTGCAGGCCCGGATGGAGGAGGCTCCGCGGCACGCCCCGCCGGCGGTCTTCGAGCGGCTCGATGCCGACACGTTCCGCACCGTCTCCGGACGGGAACGCGGGGAGCTGCTGCGGGTGACCCGAGACGCGGCGGGAGCCGTCACGGTCCTGCACTGGGCCACCTACCGGATGTCCAGGCAGCCGGAGTCCTTCGGCGAGCAGCGCGGCGGCTGAGCCGGCGGCACCGGATCCCCACAACCTGCCATCGAGCCAGTCAAGAGGCGCGTCGCGCCCGGCGGGCCGTAGCATGGGCACCGTCCACGCCTCCCGGCGGCTCGTCGGTGCGGCCGAACGTAAGGGGAGACAGCCCTCCCGACAGGGCGCCGATGTCCGAGCAACCATCCACCCAGCACACGCTGACCATCCCCGCGAGCATCCCCATGGTCGCTCTGCTGGGGCCGCGGGACGAGTTCCTGCGGATCGTCGAGGACGGCTTCTCCACCGACATCCACGTGCGGGGAAACACGGTCACGATCACCGGCGACCCGGGCGAGGCGGCGCTTGTCGACCGGCTGCTCGACGAGCTGGTCACGATGATCCGGACCGGTCAGGGCATGTCCGCCGAGACCATCGAGCACTCCATCTCCATCCTGCGGACCGAGACCCAGGAGCGCCCGGCGGAGGTGCTCAGCCTCAACATCTTGTCCAACCGTGGCCGCACGATCCGGCCGAAGACGCTGAACCAGAAACGCTACGTGGACGCGATCGACAAGCACACGATCGTGTTCGGCATCGGCCCGGCCGGGACCGGCAAGACCTACCTCGCAATGGCCAAGGCCGTGCAGACCCTGCAGGCCAAGGAGGTCACGCGCATCATCTTGACCCGGCCCGCGGTCGAGGCCGGCGAACGCCTCGGCTTCCTGCCCGGCACGCTGAGCGAGAAGATCGACCCCTACCTTCGACCGCTCTACGACGCGCTGCACGACATGCTCGACCCAGAGCTGATTCCCAAGCTGCTCGCCGCCGGCACCATCGAGGTCGCCCCCCTGGCGTACATGCGTGGCCGCACGCTCAACGACGCGTTCATCATCCTCGACGAGGCGCAGAACACCTCGCCCGAGCAGATGAAGATGTTCCTCACCCGGCTGGGGTTCGGCTCCTGCATGGTGGTCACCGGCGACGTCACGCAGGTCGACCTGCCCAGCGGCACCAGGAGCGGGCTCCGCGTCGTGGAGGAGATCCTGACCGGCGTCAAGGACGTCAGCTTCATCAGGCTGTCCAGCTCCGACGTCGTTCGGCACAAGCTGGTGGGGCGGATAGTCGCGGCCTACGACAGCTACGAGGCAGCCGGAGCCGACGAGCCACCTCCCCGCGGGGTCACCGGGGACCTCGGTCCCGCTCCGCGCCGATCGGGCCGATGAGCGTCGAGGTCCTCAACGAGTCCGGTGTCGACGTCGACGTCGTCGAGCTGACCGGCCTGGCGCGCTTCGTGATGGGTCGCCTGCGGCTGCACCCAGCGACCGAGATGACACTTCGGCTCGTCGACGAGCCCACGATCACCGTCCTCAACGAGCGGTGGATGAACAAGGCCGAGCCCACGGACGTGCTGGCGTTCCCCATGGACGAGCTCTCGCCCGGCAGCGACGAGGAGGACGCGCCAGAGGGCTATCTCGGTGACATCGCGTTGTGTCCGCAGGTGGCGGCCAGACAGTCCGCCGAGCACGGCGGATCCGCCGCGGACGAGACTCGGCTGCTCACCGTGCACGGCGTCCTGCACCTGCTCGGCTACGACCACGCCGAACCCGATGAGCACCGCGCGATGTTCGCGCTGCAGGTGCGCCTGCTCGCAGAGTGGCAAGGGATGCGCGCCGGCGACAGCGTCGAGGAGACGGCATGACTCTCGGCGACATCGAATTCATCGTCGCTGCCGGGCTGCTGTCGCTGGTGGCCGGCGTGTTCGCGGCCATCGATGCGGCGTTGTCGTCGTTCTCCAACGCCCGGGCCGACGAGCTGGTACGCCAGGAGCGCAGCGGTGCCGCCCGGGTGCTGCACATCACCCAGGACCCCCCGCGCTACCTCAACACAGTGCTGCTGACCCGCATGGTCGCCGAGATCACGTCGATCGTGCTCGTGACTCTGGTCGTGGCAGACGTATTCCATCCCACCTGGCAGCGGGTGCTGCTGGCCGCCGCTGTCATGGTGGTGGTCTCCTACGTGGTGATCGGCGTGGCACCGCGCACGCTGGGCCGCCAACATGCGGAGCGGGTCGCCCGGCTCGGCTCGGGGCTGGTGATCGGGTTGACCCGCGTGCTGGGCCCACTGCCCCAGCTGCTCATCCTGCTCGGCAACGCGCTGACCCCCGGCGAGGGCTTCCGAGAGGGCCCGTTCGCGTCCGAGGCCGAGCTCCGCGAGCTGGTGGACCTGGCCGAGGCGTCGCGGCTGATCGAGTCCGGCGAGCGGGCGATGATCCATTCGGTGTTCGAGCTCGGTGACACCATCGCCCGCGAGGTGATGGTCCCGCGCACCGACGTGGTGTTCATCGAGCGACACAAGACGCTGCGCCAAGCGATGTCGCTGGCGCTGCGCAGCGGCTACTCGCGGATCCCGGTCACCGGCGAGAACCTCGATGACGTGGTCGGCATGGCCTACCTCAAGGACGTCACCAAGCGCGTCTTCGACAAGCACGACGCCGAGACCACCGAGCGGGTCGAGTCGATTGCTCGGGCCTGCCTCTACGTGCCCGACTCGAAGCCGGTCGACGAGCTGCTCCGCCAGATGCAGACCAGCCGGATGCATGTCGCCATCGTGGTCGACGAGTACGGCGGGACCGCGGGCATGGTCACCATCGAGGACATCCTCGAGGAGATCGTCGGGGAGATAACCGACGAGTACGACGTCGAGCCGGACGCGGTGGAGCGGCTGAGCGGTGACGCGGTGCGGGTGAGCTCGCGGTTCCCCGCCGACGACCTCGGGAAGCTGTTCGGCATCGACCTCGACGACGACGACGTCGACTCGGTGGGCGGCCTGATGGCCAAGCACCTCGGCAGGGTCCCCATCCCCGGCAGCCAGGTCGAGGTCGAGGGGCTGGTGCTGCACGCCGAGGCACCCACCGGTCGCCGCAACCGGGTGGGTGCCGTGGTGGTCCGACGCGTTCAGCAGCCGCCGGCCGCCGCGGACGTGGCGGAGGTCCGCATCGTCAGCAGCTGAGGTCCGCCTACCCTGACGCCATGCCTACAGCCGCTCCTGCCCCCGCCAACCCGGAGGACGCCAAGCTGATCACGCTGGCTCGCGCCACCCGCAGCCGCACGGGCGCAGCCGAAGGAGCCGCCGTACGGGACCGGACCGGACGTACCTACACCGCGGCCACCGTCGAGCTGTCGTCGTTGCGGTTGTCGGCGTTGCAGCTCGCGGTCGCCATGGCCGTCTCATCGGGTGCCGACGGGCTGGAGGCCGCGGCGCTGGTGAGCGAGGCGCTCGAGCCGACCGCGCCGGACGCGGCCGTGCTCCGGGACCTCGCCGGCGCCGAGGTGGCCCTGCTGCTCGCGGACCCTGACGGCGCGCCGCGCCCCGCCGCGCGCACGTAGGCGACAATTCGGCGGTGACCGGTTCCGACCTGCCAGCTGTCCCACCGGCGTCCTCCCGGGCGTTCCGCTCGGGCTTCGCGTGCTTGGTCGGGAGACCGAACTCCGGCAAGTCGACACTGACCAACGCCCTCGTCGGCGCCAAGGTGGCGATCACCTCTTCGCGCCCGCAGACGACCCGGCACGCGGTGCGTGGGCTGGTGCACAGACCGGACGCGCAGCTCGTGCTGGTCGACACCCCGGGCCTGCACCGGCCGCGGACCCTGCTCGGCGAGCGGCTCAACGACCTGGTCCGCAGCACGTGGTCGGAGGTTGATGCGGTGGCGGTCTGCCTGGCCTGCGACTCACCGATCGGCCCCGGTGACCGCTACCTGGTCTCCGAGCTCGCCAAGACCCGGCGCCGGCCGATGGTCGCCGTGGCCACCAAGAGCGATCTCGTCGCCTCCGACCGACTTGCCGAGCACCTGCTGGCTATCGCGGCCCTTGGTGAGCGCTGCGGTGTCGAGTGGCGGGAGATTGTGCCGGTGTCGGCCCGCACCGGCCATCAGGTGTCGCTGCTGGCTGACCTGCTCGTCGCCACGCTGCCCGACGGCCCGGCGCTGTACCCGGCCGGTGAGCTGACCGACGAGCCGGAGGAGACCCTGGTCGCCGAGCTCATCCGGGAGGCGGCGCTCGAGGGCGTACGTGCGGAGCTGCCGCACTCCATCGCCGTCGTCGTCGAGGAGATGGGGCTGCGCGAGGACCGCCCGGCGGACCGGCCACTGCTCGACATCCGCGCGCACGTCTTCGTGGAACGGGACAGCCAGAAGGCCATAGTGATCGGGACCAAGGGGAGCCGGCTCAAGCACATCGGCAGCACCGCACGCGTACAGATCGAGCGGTTGCTGGGCACACCGGTGTTCCTCGACCTGCACGTCAAGGTCGCCAAGGACTGGCAGCGCGACCCGCGGCAGCTGCGTCGTCTCGGCTTCTGACTCCACACGGCTCAGTGCGCGACCTTTGCGTAGCAGAGCCCGTATCGGTCCCCGCACCGCCACGTCGCGCGGCTGGGCCACGTGTAGCCGTAGTCGTAGGTCGCCAGCTTCACGTAGTCGCCGACAGCGGAGCTGCACCGCGGCTTCGCCCGCCCCCGCAGCGTGGCATCGCCCGGGTAGTCGGCGTTGGCGCCGCCGAACCTGATCGCGGAGATCGCCCGCCAGTTGTGCCGGACGGTACAGATCACCGCGTCGTTGCCCGCGTTCTTGATCGAGCCCTTGGCGCAGGTGCCGTAGTCGTCTGCCCGGTGCGACGACAGCAGGCCCTGGACCGAGCGCGGGAGGGTGACCGACTGGTCGGGGCGCCGCAGCGCGTACGTCATGCAGGTGAACCAGGATGCGCCCGCCGCCGTGTCGCTGCGGCTGGGCGTTGTCACGAGGTACTGGAACCTGCTGATCTCGTAGCCCGCCTCGTCGGTGTCGAGCCACGAGACGACGTTGCGCCGGCAGACGCCGTCGGTGAGCGACGCGATCCGCGAGACGTCGGCGTCGGCTACGGCCCGGCGCAGGTCGGCGTTCATCGTGCCCACGAAGGCGACCTGGGCGTTGTGCCGCTCGGAGCAGTGGACCCGTGGCGGAGCGCCGACCAGCGCCGGCCTGGCCAGGTCGGCGGGCGGCAGGTGCAGGCAGCTCCCGGCGGACGGCGGGCCTGCCGGAGTCGTGGTCGCCGTGGGGGTCGGCGGTGTCGTCGGTGTGGTTGTCGACGTAGTCGTCGGGAAAGTGGTTGGTGGCTGGGTCGGCGGTGGGATGACCGTGGTCGGCGCCGTACTGCGCGTCTCGCGAGTTGTGGGCTCGGGACCGGCCAGGTCCGAGGCGTTGCCGCAGCCCGGGACGGCGAGCAGGAGCGCCCCGCAGACCAGGACGGAGCCGAGGCCCCCGAGCTGAGTCATGGTCCTCCTTCGCCGAGCACCCGGTCGATGAGCTGCTGCAGCTCCGGAGTGACCTCCGGCTCCCCGAGCTCGACCCGCGCCAGGTCGGTGGTGATGCGATAGGCGTACCGGTCAGGTTGCGGGGGGAGCTGCTCCCGGGTGGCCATCGCGTGGAGGTCGACGCGACCCAGCAGCTCCGCCACGTCCGCCACATCGACGCTTCGCTCGACGGCTCGCCCGGCGAAGCCGCCGGTGCGACGGACGATGATGTGGCTCGCGGTGATCACCACGCCTACCTCGCGCCACGCGTCCCGGGTGACGCGTACCTCCGCGCTGCCCGGCCCGTAGAGCCGGCCGGCAGCGGACACAGTGGCGGCAGCGAACCCGGTGAAACCGGTGTCGGCGGTGACCGAGCCGCTGACCAGCGCCGCCCACCAGATCGACCCTGCGTCGGTCCAGCTGTGCCCGCCGAGCCCGGTTGCGGCCAGGTAGAAGGCGCGGTTGGCGATGCCGGCGTTGATGTGGGCGGCATCGACCTCGTCGACCGGCCCGGCGTCCGCACCGGCGCCGGTGGAGCCGGCCCGTACGTAGGACGCCATCTCGGCGACCTGCGGATCACGGCCGATCCGGGGGTCGTCGTAGGCGCCGCCGGGGTCGCGCAGCGAGCGGACCGCTCGCCCGCGCACCCCCGGGAGAAGCAGGTCCTCGCCGAGCAGCCAGTCGGCGGACTCCACGGCCTGGCCCAGCAGTCGCTGCTTGACCATGCTGGCGAACACGTCGCAGATGCTCTCGTTGACCGCTCCCGGCTCGCCCTCGTGGCCGAGGCCGGCGGTGTACTGGGTGACGCCGTGGACGAACTCGTGGGCCAGCACGTCGGGTGAGCGAGTGAACCGGTCGAACACGATGCCGTCGCCATCACCGGCGACCAGCTGACGGCCGTCCCAGAAGGCGTTGGCGTAGCGCTGGCCGAAATGCACGGTCACGCTCAGCGGGGTGCCGTGCCCGTCGACCGAGCTGTAGGAGAACTCGTCGGCGAACAGCCGCCAGGTGGCCCGCAGTGCATCGTGCGCCTCGGCGATCGCGGCGTCGTCGACGACCGGCGTAGCGTCGCTTGCCGCGCCGTGCGGATCGTCGTCGCCGGACTCGGGCCGGTCGGTGTGCACGACGGCCCCCGGCAGCTGCCGGGTCCCCGCGGCGGTGTGGATGACCCACCGGGCGTAGTCCGCTCCCGGCGCCACGCGGTCAGCCGGCAGGTGGGGCGCACCGATCCGGTGCCCGCGCAGCTCGGCGTCCGCGCGCAGGTTCTCCGCCAACCCGGTCGGCTCGCTGGCTGCGCCGGGGACCAGCGCGTCGAGCCGGCGCAGCAGCGAGGGCGGGAAGAACGCGCACGACGCCATGGGCCTGTCCTACCGCAGCCCGGGCGCTGTGGCCAGCCGGCCCCGGCAGTCCGGCCTCACGGCGGGGCGGCGGCGCAGACGGTGCCGACGCGGACAAACCCGACGCGCTCGTAGACCCGGGCCACGTCGTCGGAGCCCGCCGACAGGAACACCGTGTCGGCACCGCCGGCTCGGGCGTCCTCGGCCAGGGCTCGGGTCAGCTCGGCCCCCACGCCACGCCGTCGCCACGAGGGAATGACCGCGATGCCGATCAGCTCGGTCACGTTGCCGCGTGGCCCGTGACTGCCACCACCGACCGCCGAACCATCGGGGGCGAACGCCCCGAAGACGCGGATCAGAGCAGCGTCCACCCGGGCCGCGAGCCAGCTCGGGACGGGCTCGACCGTCACCTCGTCCTGACCGGCGAAGCCGGCATCCACCGCCCCCCGGGCCCGCGCGAGACCGGGGTCCGCGGAGTCGACGACGCTCACCCGGGCGCCGCTGGTGCCTACCGCACGGACGTCCCCGTCGAGCACGAGCAACGGCATGTCCTCCACCCGCAGCCCGGCGGCGGTGGCCGCGTCGGCCAGCGAGGGCGTCGTCTCCTGCATCCACTCGATGCTGGCCGGCATTCTCAGATCCTGCATCCGGGCGATGACCGCGCGTACGTCATCGGCCTCGATCGGCACAGCGAGCCCGAGCCGCGGCCGAGCGTAGTAGGGCCACCCCTCCCGGGCGACGAACACAGAGAACGGACCGCACGCCA
>JBBSGC010000022.1:0-19771 GCA_038254525.1 Propionibacteriales bacterium
CGACACCCGCGACGGAAGCTATGTTGGCCGAGTCAGCAGCTGATGGCCGCTCGCACCAAGGCGCGCAAGCGGGCGCTGGACGTCTTGTACGAGTGTGACCTGCGCTCGGTGCCGCTGGGTTCGACGCTGCCGCAGCGCATCGCGGCGGGTGACCCGCCGGTCAACGACTACACGGTCCGACTCGTCGAGGGGGTGGCGGCCAACCAGGCCCGCATCGACCAGCTGCTCGGCTCGTACTCGATCGGGTGGCCCTTGCCGCGGATGCCGGTCGTTGACCGCAACCTGCTGCGCATCGCCGCTTTCGAGGTGCTGTTCGTCGATGACGTGCCGGACGCAGTCGCGGTGAGCGAGGCAGTGCACCTGGTGAGCGAGCTGTCGACCGAGGAGTCCGCCGGCTTCGTCAACGGGCTGTTGGCGCGGCTCGTCGACGTGAAACCGCAGCTGTCGGCCTGAGCCGACCGCTCAACGGGCCGACGAGAACCCGTTGCGCTCTGCCGCGGCCGCCGCTCCGGCGTTGAGCACGCCCCAGCCCACCAGCCGAGCCACGAGCACGCTCGGCTGCTCCTGGTAGATCACCGCAAGTGCGCGCAGGTCCTCGCGGCGGATCGACAGCACCCGCCCGTTGTAGTCGCCCCGCTGAGCCTGGATCGTGGCGGCGTAGCGCAGCAGCGGCGCGGTCTCCTGCGCGTCGACCGACTGGAGCTGCGCCAGGTCGAGCACGAGCTTCTGCGGTGGCTCCATCGCCGCCTGGTTGCCGTGGCCGCCCGGCAGCAGCTCCTCGACCGGCACGCTGTAGAACTCGGCGAGCTCCGAGAGCTTCTGCACGGTCACCGCGCGGTCACCTCGCTCATAGGAGCCGACGACGACCGCCTTCCACCGACCTTCGGACTTCTCCTCGACACCCTGCAGGGACAGGTGCTGCTGCTGACGGATGGCGCGCAGTCGGCTCCCGAGCTCCTTGGCGTACGGCTTGGACACGGCAACTCCAGTGGTGGCTCTTCGACGTTGCTCGTAGGGTAGTGGATTCGGCTACGGAGCGTGACAAGATGGCGGAATCTTCTATCGCGCGCCATCCGCGGCGCTCGCTGGTCAGGATCCGCGGCCTGATAGCGTCGCCGGCGACCGACGTCCTTTAAGAGCCGTCCCGTGAGGCGGGCAAGGAGGTCTCGAGGTGGCTGTCGCCGGGACCGAACGGGTTGGGCTCGATGAACGCGACATCTCGCGGGCACTGACCCGCATCTCCCACGAGATCCTCGAGCGAAACCGGGGTGCCGACGGCCTGATCGTGCTGGGCATCCCCACCCGAGGCGTGCCGCTGGCCGAGCGAATCGCCGCCCGTGCGGGCGAGGTGGAGGGCACCGACATCCCGTCCGGCTCGATCGACGTGACTCCCTACCGCGACGACCTGAGGCTGCGACCGGCCCGCGCGCTGGCGCACACCGACATCCCGCACAGCGGGGTCGACGGGCTGACCGTGGTGCTGGTCGACGACGTCCTGTACTCCGGGCGCACGATCCGCGCCGCGCTCGACGCACTTCACGACCTCGGTCGACCGAGGTTCGTGCGGCTGGCCGTGCTCGTCGATCGGGGCCACCGCGAGCTGCCCATTCGGGCGGACTTCGTCGGCAAGAACCTGCCCACGTCGACGGCCGAGGAGGTCCGGGTGAGCCTCCGCGAGGTCGATGGCCGCGACGAGGTGGTCATCGTCGGCGCACCGGCAGCTCCCGTCGCGCGGGAGGCCTGATGCGCCGCCACCTGCTCAGTGCCGGCGACCTGACGCGCGACGATGCCCTGCTCGTGCTCGACACCGCCGAGGAGATGCGTTCGCTGGTCGACCGGCCGATCAAGAAGCTGCCGACACTGCGCGGGCGCACGGTCGTGAACCTCTTCTTCGAGGACTCCACGCGCACCCGGATCTCTTTCGAGGTCGCCGCCAAGCGGCTTTCCGCAGATGTGATCAACTTCGCGGCCAAGGGCTCGAGCCTGTCCAAGGGCGAAAGCCTAAAGGACACCGCGTTGACGCTGCAGGCGATGGGTGCCGACGCCGTGGTGGTGCGGCACTTCGCCTCGGGCGCTCCCTACCGGCTCGCCGACCAGGCCTGGACGCGCGGCAGCGTCATCAACGCGGGCGACGGGACGCACGAACATCCCACCCAGGCGCTGCTCGACGCGTTCACCATGCGGCGCCACCTCGGTGACCTCGACGGCCGGCGCGTCACGGTGGTCGGAGATGTGCTGCACAGCCGGGTGGCGCGCTCCAACGCGCTGCTGCTGTCCACGCTGGGCGCCGAGGTCACGCTCGTCGCCCCACCCACCCTGCTGCCGGTCGGCGTCGAGAGCTGGCCGGTGAGCGTCTCCTACGACCTCGACGCTGTGCTGCCGAAGGCCGACGCCGTCATGATGCTGCGGGTGCAGGCGGAGCGGATGAGCCCCGCCGGCGGCGGCTACTTCCCGAGCGCCCGCGAGTACGCCCGCCGCTACGGACTCGACGGACGCCGGATGGCCCGACTGGCCGACCACACGCTGGTGCTGCACCCGGGTCCGATGAACCGCGGAATGGAGATCACCGCCGACGTGGCCGACGCGGCGCGCTCGGTCATCGTCGAACAGGTCTCCAACGGGGTGGCCACCAGGATGGCCGTCCTCTACCTCCTGCTGTCCGGTGCTGGGGCACCGACCGAACCGGCCCCAGACTCAGGAGACCACCCGTGAGCGGCTATCTCGTGCGCCGCACCCGGCTGCTCGGGGGGGCGGCAATCGACCTGCTCGTGGTCGACGGCGCGTTCGCCGAGATCGGCGCGGTGGACGCGGCGGCCGTGCCTGCGGGCACCGAGGTCATCGACGCCGAGGGCACGGTCGCGCTGCCCGGCCTGGTCGACCTGCACACGCACCTGCGTGAGCCCGGTCGGGAGGACGCCGAGACCGTCGAGACGGGGACCGCCGCAGCCGCACTCGGCGGGTTCACCGTGGTGCACGCCATGGCCAACACCGACCCGGTCGCCGACACGGCGGGCGTCGTCGAGCAGGTCTGGCGGCTCGGCACCGCCGCGGGACACTGTGACGTGCGACCGGTCGGCGCGGTGACGGTCGGGCTGCAAGGGGAGCGCCTGGCCGAGCTCGGCGCCATGGCCGACTCGGCGGCGGCCGTCCGGGTCTTCTCCGACGACGGGAACTGCGTCTGCGACGCGGTCGTCATGCGGCGCGCCCTGGAGTACGTCAAGGCCTTCGACGGCGTCGTGGCACAGCACGCGCAGGAACCTCGCCTCACCGCCGGGGCGCAGATGAACGAGGGCGCCCTGTCTGGGCTGTTAGGGCTGCAAGGCTGGCCCGCCGTCGCCGAGGAGGCGATCATCGCCCGCGACGCGCTGCTGTGCGCGCACGTGGGGTCTCGGCTGCACGTCTGTCATGTTTCGACCGCCGGGTCGGTCGAGATCCTGCGGTGGGCCAAGGGCAAGGGTTGGGACATCACCGCCGAGGTGACCCCGCACCATCTCCTGCTGACCGACGAGCTGGCCGCGACCTACGACCCGGTCTACAAGGTGAACCCGCCGCTGCGCACCGGCGCCGACGTCGAAGCGCTGCGGGCGGCGCTGGCCGACGGGACAATCGACGCGGTCGCGACCGACCACGCCCCGCACCCGAGCGAGGACAAGGAGTGCGAGTGGGCTGCGGCCGCCTCCGGCATGCTCGGACTCGAGACGGCGCTGTCGGTGGTGCAGGAGACCATGGTCGAGACCGGCCTGCTCGACTGGCCCGGAGTCGCCGACCGGATGTCGACGCGCCCCGCCGTGATCGGCCGGGTCGCCGGGCACGGCCGGCCGCTGCGGGTCGGCGAGCCCGCTCATCTGGTGCTCTACGACCCGTCGGTTCGTCGCGAGGTGCAACCCGGCCAGTTGGCCTCGCTGTCCCGCAACTCTCCCTACGTCGGGCGCACGCTGCCCGGCCGGGTGGTCGCGACGTTCCTGGCCGGCCGGCCCACGGTGCTCGGCGGGTCGCTCGCGTGAGGCAGGGCCAGCTGGGCGCAATTCAGGTGCGCGGTGAAGTGTTGTCGCTCAAACGGGTCGGCGCATACCACCACCTGACCCTGGTGGCGCCGGGTGTCGCCGAGCGGGCCCGGGCAGGCCAGTTCGTGGCGCTGGCGGTGGGCGGCGCGGCGACCTCGATGCTGCTGCGCCGGTCGTTCTCGATCTATCGGGCCCGGGAGAGTGGTGTCTACGGCGGGACGGTCGAGCTGGTCTTCGCGACCACCGGGAGCGGCACCGCCTGGCTAGCCGAGCGCCGGCCGCACGACCCCGTCGACGTGGTGGGACCGCTGGGCCGGCCGTTCGCGCTGCCCAAGGAGCCGGTGGCGTGCATCCTGGTCGGTGGGGGCTACGGCAGTGCGCCGCTGTTCTCCCTCGCCGACCGGCTGCGGGAGCGTGGCTGCGGCGTCCACATGGTGCTCGGGGCGGCCACCGAGCGACGGCTCTTCGGTGCCCTCGAGGCGCGGCGGGCGACCCAGTCGGTTCTGGTCACCACCGACGACGGCTCGGTGGGGGTCCGCGGACGGGTGGTCGACGTGCTGCCCGACCTGCTGGCCCGCACCCGCGCCGACGTTGTGTACGCCTGCGGGCCGATGGCCATGCTGGCCGCGGTAGCGGCGGTCGCCGAGCGGCAGGGCGCGCACAGCCAGTGCGCGGTGGAGGAATCGATGGCCTGCGGCGTCGGGGTCTGCATGACCTGCGTCCTACCGGTGGCCGGAGAGGACGGCATCATCCGGATGGTGCGGTCGTGCGTGGAGGGTCCGGTCTTCCGCGGCGACCGGGTGCGCTGGGCCGACGTCGGCACCGTGCCCGCCGGCACGCTGGGAGCTCCCCGTCGAGGCGGGCACTGATGCCGCGCAGCATCGTCTCGGCCGCCGCCGTCGACGCCGGCCCAGTTGACACCGGCGTGGACACCGCCGCCGCCGTCGACCTTTCGGTGGAGGTCGCCGGCCTGCGCCTGCCGAACCCGGTGATGACCGCCTCCGGATGCGCGGCCGCCGGGCGGGAGCTCGACACGTTCTTCGACGTCAGCGCACTCGGAGCTGTCGTGACGAAGTCGATCATGCTCGACCCGCGCTCCGGTCGCCCCACCCCGCGGATGGCGGAGACCCCGTCGGGGATGCTGAACTCCATCGGTTTGCAAGGACCTGGGATCGACGCCTTCCTGGCCACGGACCTGCCGTGGCTGGTCGCGCGCGGCGCCCGCCCGATCGTGTCCATCGCGGGGTCGACGTTGGGGGAGTTCACCGAGCTGGCCCGGCGGGTCGCCGTCAGCCCCGGGGTGCGCGGCATCGAGGTCAACATCTCCTGCCCCAACGTGGAGAACCGGGGGCTGGTGTTCGCCTGCGACCCCTACTCGGCCGCGAGCGTCGTCGCCGCGGTCCGCCGAGATGTGCCCCGGGAAATCCCGGTGTTCGCCAAGCTGTCTCCCGACGTGACCGACCTCGTCTCGGTCGCCCGATCGGTGGTCGCCGCCGGGGCCAGCGGTCTGGTCATGGTCAACACCCTGCTCGGCATCGCGATCGACCCGGTCACGCTGCGGCCGGTGCTGGGCGGGGTGACCGGAGGACTGTCCGGCCCGGCGATCCGCCCCGTCGCGGTGCGGTGTGTCTGGCAGGTTCATGCCGCGCTCCCGGACGTGCCGATCGTCGGGGTCGGCGGCATCCGCAGCGGCGCCGACGCCATCGAGTTCCTCGCCGCCGGGGCGAGCGCGGTCCAGGTCGGCACCGGCACCTTCCACGATCCGTCGGCGCCGATGCGCGTGGTCCACGAGCTGTGCGACGAGCTGGCTGTCCGAGGGATCCACTCGCCGGCCGACGTCGTGGGCATGGCGCACCGGCCATGACCGAGCCGTTCGGCTGGCGACTGCGGCGCCTCACCGACGAGCGTGGACCGCTGTGCGTCGGGATAGACCCGCACGCGGCGCTGCTTGACGCCTGGGGACTGCCCGACACCGCGTACGGCCTGGAACGCTTCACGATGACCGTCGTCGACGCACTGTCCGACACGGTGGCGATGCTGAAACCGCAGTCGGCGTTCTTCGAACGTCACGGCTCGGCCGGAGTCGCGGTTCTCGAACGCGCGGTCGCCGCCGCCCGGGAGCGCGGCACGCTCGTGCTCATCGACGCCAAGCGCGGTGACATTGGCTCGACCGCGGCCGCCTATGCCGAGACCTATCTCGCACCGTCCTCGCCACTGTCCGCCGACGCCGTCACCGTCAGCCCCTACCTCGGCTTCGGCGCCCTGCGACCGTTCTTCGACGCCGCCTCCGAGCACGGTCGTGGCGTGTTCGTGCTTGCCTTGACCTCGAACCCGGAGGGCGCGTCGGTGCAGCTCGCCCGCAGCGACCGGTGCGCCGGTCCGTCCCCCCTGAGCCGGGGCCGGACGGTCGCCGGCGACGTGCTCGCCGCGCTGGAGCGGGCCAACGCAGGAGCGCAGCCGCTGGGTTCGTTCGGGGCTGTCGTGGGCGCGACGATCGAGAGCACCGAGGAGGCTCTGGAGATCAACGGCCCGCTGCTGGCGCCCGGGTTCGGTGCCCAGGGCGGCACGGTCACAGACCTGCGCCGCGTGTTCCGCGGCGCCCTGCACCTCGTCGTGCCTACCACCTCCCGCGCCGTGCTCGCCGCCGGTCCCGGACCGGGTGCGCTACGAGCCCGGGCCGAGGAGATCGTGGCGTCGTTGGCGGCGTTGTGCTGAGTGGCACCGGAGACCCTCGTGGGCTGACGGCTTCGGACCAGAACGGCAGTGGTCTGTGAGACCCTGGGGCCCGACTCCTGGGGAAGGGACAGCACCAGACATGAAGAAGATGGTTTCGGGGCTCGCCGTCGGCGTGCTGGCGCTGGGTGCGGTGACGGCCTGCGGCGGAAGCTCGTCCTCCAGCTCCTCGGGCAGCGACAACTACTGCACAGCCCTCAAGGACGCCGATGCCAAGTTCTCCGCCGTCGGCAACGGTGACGTCGCGCAGTTCGGTGACGCCTTCGACGCGCTGCGCCACATCGACGACATAGCTCCCGACAACATCAAGCCGCAGTGGGACACGCTCACCGGCGCGCTCGACCAGTTCCAGGCGGCCCTCGACAAGGCCGGCGTCACCATGGACCAGCTGGCGCAGCTGAAGGATGCGACCGACCCCAGCCAGCTGCCCTCGGGGCTCGACCCGGCGAAGCTGCAGCAGCTGGGCACCGACCTGCAGGCGATCGGCAACGCCGACGTCCAGAAAGCCTCGGACGACATCTCAAAGGACGCCAAGGACACGTGCGGAATCGACCTCGGCAACTCCTCGAGCAGCTCGCCGTCGCCGTCGCAGTGAGTTTCCTGGCCCCGGAGCCGGCCGGCCGCTGGGCGGTCACGTCGTCGACGGGGCGGCGATGCGCAGTGGTCTAGGGCTGCTGGTCGCCGGACCGCTGCTCCTCGCCGGGATGAGCGCGTGCGGCGGTGGCGGTTCCACCAAGAGCTGCTGCGGGTTGCACGATGACCTCAGCGCGGTGCTCCAGGCTGATCCCACTGTCGTCGATGACCCACGGGGCGCGGTCGACAAGCTGGTGCAAGCGGCCCCGGGCGAGATCAACGACGATGTGCAGACGGTCGGCGATGCCTTCAACGGGTACCTGGATGCCTTGGCCGCCGCCGCCGCGGCGAGCGCCGCGCCGACCCGGGAACCGCCAACCGGCTTCAAGCAGGCGATGCCCCTCCTGCCGTGAGGGTTCGCCAGCCGGCGATGAAGCCGGCTGGAAGTTGCCTGGGCGCAGCTGCCCTCCTCGACGGTGGAAAGTCTTCGGCGTGGTCGCGTTGCCCCGGCCGCGCGATGGTCGCTAGGTTCGCCCTGGTGCTGGCGACAGACCGCCCGACTGCGCAGTGACTCCCGAGGTGATAACCGTGGCCCTCCCGCCCTTGACGCCGGAGCAACGCTCAGCTGCCCTGGTCAAGGCAGCAGCCGCCCGACGGGAGCGGGCCGTGATCAAGAACCGGCTGAAGCACTCGGGCGGTTCGTTGCCCGACGTGCTGAAGGACGCCCGAGGCAACGAGGTTGTTGGCAAGATGAAGGTGCTTGACCTGCTCCAGTCGATGCCGGGCCTCGGCAAGGTGCGGGCCAAGCAGCTCATGGACCGAATCGGGATCGCCGAGACCCGACGCGTCCGCGGGCTCGGCGTCAACCAGATAGCCGCACTCGAACGTGAGTTCACCGACAGTTGAGGCGCGGCCGGTGGTGCTGGCCGGGCCGACAGCAGTGGGCAAGGGCACCCTCGCCGGCTGCGTCCGCGCGGAGCATCCCGACATCTGGATCTCCGTGTCCGTCACCACCCGAAGTCCCCGGCCCGGCGAGGTCGACGGTGTCCACTACCGTTTCGTCGACGACGCCACCTTCGACGCGCTGGTGGACAACGGTGAGCTGCTCGAGTGGGCCGTCGTCCACGGGGCCGCCCGCTACGGCACGCCGCGCCGTCCGGTGGAGGAGGCGCTCGCGGCCGGCCGGCCGACGCTCATCGAGGTCGACCTGCAGGGTGCCCGCCAGATTCGGGGCGTACTGCCGGCGGCGTTGTTCGTGTTCTTGTCCCCACCGAGCTGGGAGGAGCTGCTTCGGCGGCTGGTCGGTCGCGGCACCGAGACCGACCAGGAACGAAACCGCAGGCTGGAGACGGCGCGTGCGGAGATGGCCGCCGCGGCGGAGTTCGATGTCACCATCGTCAACGACGAGCTCGCCGCCGCCTGCGCGCAGTTGGTAGCCTTGGTCAGGTCGCCCGTTGGTGCCGGGCTGGGCCCGCGCTCCGGTGGGCGCGAGACTGAGCACCCCGAGCACACCTCGTCCCGCATCCCGCAGCTCCGCACCTCTCAGTTCCGCCCCCCACAGTGAGGCCCGCATCCGTGTCCGGAAGTCGTACCACCGCCGAGGGAATCACCAACCCGCCGATCGACGACCTGCTGAGCAAAACAGACTCCAAGTACAAGCTGGTGCTCTACAGCGCCAAGCGGGCCCGGCAGATCAACGCGTACTACTCCCAGCTCAGTGAAGGCCTCCTGGAGTACGTCGGCCCCCTGGTCGACACCCACGTGCAGGAGAAGCCGCTGTCGATCGCGATGCGTGAGATCGAGGCCGACCTCCTCACCTGCAAAGACGTCGACCCAGCAGCCGAGAACAGTGCTGACAGTGCCGTCGGCCACACCGCCGACCGCGCCGCAGCCGACTCGCCCACTACCACCGGGCTGGTCGACCCCGAGGCAGTTACCGACTTCGGGACCGGGTTCGACCGGGCCTGACCAGGCAGCCGGTTCCACCGTGGCCGTCGTCGCCTACCCTTCGTCGCCCGACGTGCGCCGTCCCCGGGTGGTCCTCGGCGTCGGCGCCGGGATCGCCGCCTACAAGGTGTGCGACCTGCTGCGTCGCCTCACCGAGTCCGGGCATGACGTGCACGTGGTGCCCACCCGAGACGCCCTGCGCTTCGTCGGTTCGGCGACGTGGGAGGCACTGTCCGGTCATCGAGTGGACTCCGGGGTCTTCGACGACGTGGCAAGGGTCCAGCACGTACGTCTGGGGCAGCAGGCCGACGTAGTCGTGGTCGCGCCGGCCACCGCCGACCTGCTGGCACGAGCGGCGCACGGCCTGGCCGACGACCTGCTCACCGCCACCCTGCTCACCGCCCGGTGCCCGGTCGTGTTCGTGCCGGCGATGCACACCGAGATGTGGGAGCACCCCGCCACCCGCGACAACGTCAACACGCTTCGCCGTCGCGGCGCGATAGTCATGGAACCGGCGGAGGGCCGGCTGACGGGGGCGGACACCGGCAAAGGCCGGCTGCCCGAGCCGGCCGAGGTGTTCAAGCTGCTGCGGATGGTCCTGCGCCGTGGGGTCGACAGCGCCGCCGCCGACCTGACGGGTAGCCAGGTCGTGATCTCGGCCGGCGGCACGCGGGAGTACCTCGACCCGGTGCGCTTCCTCGGTAACCGGTCCTCGGGTCGGCAGGGCTTCGCGCTCGCCTCGACCGCCGTCGCCCGGGGTGCGGTGGTCACCGTCGTGGCCGCCAACGTCAGCATCCGGGCACCTGCGGGGGTCGACGTCGTCCAGGTGGAGACGACTCGGGAGCTCCGTGAGCAGATGCTCGGTGCGGCTGTCGACGCCGACGTCGTCGTCATGGCCGCGGCCCCGGCCGACTTCCGCCCGACGGTGTCAATGGCGGTCAAGTTGAAGAAGCCGGCCGACGGATCCGCGCCGCGTCTCGAGCTGACCCAGAACCCCGACATCCTCGCCGAGCTGGTGGCCAGCCGCAGCGGCAAGAGCCCGCTGATCGTGGGGTTCGCGGCCGAGACCGGCGACGACGAGCACAGCGTCGTGGACTACGCGCGCGACAAGCTGGCCCGGAAGGGCTGCGACTACCTGGTCGTCAACGACGTCACGGCCGGCCGGGTGTTCGGCGACCCGCTCAACGAGGCGCTGATCCTGGGCAGCGACGGGTCGGCGACTCCGGTGCGGCTCGGTCCGAAGGAGGACCTGGCCGACGCCCTGTGGGACCTGGTAGCGATGCGCCTCGCGTCCTTGTGACCGGACAGCCGCTCGCCCGCGAGCCGGCCGGAGCGGGCGCGTCCCCAGCCGTCGGCCCGCTGCCCGATACCCTGACCGGACGGTGCCCGCGGGCGGTCGCCGGCGAACGAGGCCACACTTCAAGCAGAGGAGACCGATGAAGCGTCGCCTGTTCACGTCGGAGTCGGTGACCGAGGGCCATCCGGACAAGGTGGCCGACCAGATCAGCGACACCATCCTCGACGAGCTGCTGCGCCAGGACGTCGACAGCCGGGTCGCCGTGGAGACGCTCGTGACGACCGGCCTGGTCGTCGTTGCCGGTGAGGTCACCACCGCCGCGTACGCCGACATCCCCAGCCTGGTGCGGGAGCGGATCCTCTCGATCGGCTACGACTCGTCGCGCAAGGGCTTTGACGGCAAGTCGTGCGGCGTTCAGGTCTCGATCGGCGCGCAGTCTGCTGACATCGCCCAGGGTGTCGACGTCGCCTACGAGGAGCGCCGCGAGGGGTCCGCGGACCCGCTGGACATGCAGGGCGCCGGCGACCAGGGTCTCATGTTCGGATATGCGTGTGACGAAACAGCCGAGCTGATGCCGCTGCCGATCACGATCGCGCACCGGCTGGCCGCCCGGCTGGCGCAGGTGCGGCGGGACGGGACGATGGCCTACCTGCGTCCGGACGGCAAGACCCAGGTCAGCGTCGAGTACGACGCGCGGGGGCGGCCGGTGGGCATCGACACCGTGGTGGTCTCCAGCCAGCACGCGGCCGACATCTCGCTGGAGACCATGCTCAGCCCCGACGTCAAGAAACACGTCGTCGACGAGGTGCTGAGCGGCTTCGACATCGACTCCAGTGGCTACCGGCTGCTGGTCAACCCGACCGGCCGGTTCGAGATCGGCGGCCCGATGGGCGACGCCGGGCTGACCGGGCGCAAGATCATCATCGACACCTACGGCGGGATGGCCCGCCACGGCGGCGGCGCCTTCAGCGGCAAGGACCCGAGCAAGGTCGACCGCTCGGCGGCGTACGCCATGCGCTGGGTCGCGAAGAACGTGGTCGCCGCCGGGCTGGCTCGGCGCTGCGAGGTGCAGGTGGCGTACGCGATCGGCCGGGCCCACCCGGTCGGCTTCTACGTCGACTGCTTCGGGACCGAGCAGGTGTCGGTGGACGCGATCTCCGACGCCGTGCGTGAGGTTTTCGACCTGCGGCCGGCGGCGATCATTGCCGACCTCGACCTGCTGCGCCCCATCTACGCCGCGACCGCTGCCTACGGTCACTTCGGGCGCGAGCTGCCCGACTTCACCTGGGAGCGCACCGACCGTGCCGACGCCCTGCGCGCGGCCGTCGGCGGCTGACCCGCCCCGTCCCCGCCCGCATTGCCTCCCCCTGAAAAGTTGGCAAAGGGGACCCCTACAACGTACCCAGCGTTGTAGGGGACCCCCTCACCACCGGCTGAAGGGAGCAGACGGACCCAGTCGGTGCAGTTGGCTGTGGACGAAGGCGACCGGCGTCCGGGAGGCTGGTACAACGACGGGATGGACCCCACGCCGCCGCCGCCGCAGCAGCTGACGCTGTTGCGTGCGACGGTGCGCGCGAGCAAGGTGCCCAAGCGTGCCCCAGTGCCGGCCGCGTCGCTGCCCGTCGCGCGAGTGGCGGTTGACGTGCCCCTGGCGCACCTCGACAGACCCTTTGACTACGTAGTCACCGAGGCGTTCGACGAATCCGCGGTCCCGGGCTGCCGGGTACGGGTCCGTTTCGCTGGTCAACGCGTCGACGGCTATCTGCTCGAGCGCGCAGCCAGGTCAGACCACGAAGGCCGGCTCGGCGCGATCGAGCGGGTGCTCTCCGCCGAGGTGGTGCTGAGAGCGGACGTCGCGCGGTTGTGCCGACGGGTCGCCGACCGCTACGCGGGAACGTTCGCCGATGTGGTACGCCTCGCGGTGCCGCAACGGCACGCCCGCGAGGAGCAGGCCGAGCGGCTGGCGGTGGACCTTCCACCGCCGCCCCCGCCTGACGACTCCCTATGGCGAGGGCAACCAGGCGGTGCTGAGCTGATCCGGCGGCTGCGCAGTGGGCACATCCCGCGGGCGTGCTCGATCCCCGATCCCGGCAGCGACTGGCCCGCTCTGTTGGCGCAGGCGGTAGCCGCGACCAGCGCGAGTGGACGCGGCAGCATCGTGTGCCTTCCGGACGCCCGCGACGTGGCTCGGATGGATGCCGCACTCATCCCCGTGCTCGGGCACGGGCGCCACGTCGTACTGACCGCCGCGCTCGGTCCGCAGGCGCGTTACCGGGCGTTCCTAGCCGCGGCGCGTGGCCAGGTCAAGGTGGTTCTCGGCACCCGGGCGGCTGCCTTCGCGCCCGTGCACGACCTGGGGCTGCTGGCGATGTGGGATGACGGCGACGACCTGTTCGCGGAGCCGCGTGCTCCCTACCCGCACACCCGCGAGGTGCTGCTGCTGCGGGCGCACGACTGTGGTGCCGGCGTGCTGCTGGCCTCCTGGGCCCGCTCCTGCGAGGCGCAGGCGCTGGTCGAGGCGGGCTGGTGTACCGATCTCGCGGTAGCGACCACCTCGCGCCGGGCCGCCGCGCCGCCGGTCCGGGTGGCTGGGCCCACCGGCGTGGCCGCTCGTGATCCTGGCGCAGGCACCCGGCTGCCTGCCGAGGCGCAGCGGCTCCTGCGTGAGGCAGCCGGCGCCGGGCCGGTGCTGGTCAGCGTGCCGCGCAGCGGCTACCGTCCGGCACTGGCCTGCCAGGACTGCCGTGCGCCGGCTCGCTGCCGGAGCTGCGCAGGACCGCTCGGCCAGGCGCACGTGGACGCGGTCCCGCGCTGCCGGTGGTGCGGCCGCGACGCGAGCCCATGGTCCTGTTCCGAGTGCGGGGGGACCCGGCTGCGCGCCCCCGTGGTGGGCGAGCGGCGCACAGCTGAGGAGATCGGCCGCGCGGTGACCGGCGTCCCGATCCGCTCGTCGGGCGGCGACCGCGTCCTCGACTTCGTCGACGCCTCGCCGCAGATCGTGGTGGCGACGCCAGGCGCTGAGCCGGTCGCGGAGGGCGGCTACGTCGCCGCCCTGCTGCTCGACATCGCCGCCACGCTGTGGCGCCCTGACCTGCGCACGGCCGAGGAGGCACTCCGCCGCTGGTCGCAGGTCGTCGCCCTGGTGCGGACCGGGCCGGCCGGGGGACGGGTGCTCGTCGTTGGCGACCCAGCGCTGCCGGCTCTACAGGCGCTGGTGCGGGCAGACCCGGTCGGGTTCGCCGAGCGGGAGCTGGCGGACCGGGCCACCGCCCGGCTGCCTCCTGCGGTCCGGCTGGCGACCGTCACCGGTCCCAGGGCCGAGGTGGCGTCGCTGCCCGCCGAGGCGTGGCCCTCGGCTGCGGAGGTGCTGGGTCCGGTGAACCTCGACGACGAAACCGCCCGGCTGGTGCTCAGGACCGTCAAGTCCAGTGGCGCGCAGCTGGCCGACTCGCTGCGCGTGATGGCCGCGTCGCGCAGTTCGCGCAAGCTTGCACCGCTGCGGATTCAGGTGGACCCCCATGACCTGGGCTGAGTGGGCAGCGGGTCGAGCGCCGACGGTCCCTAGACTGGCCCAGCACGAGCCGTGCGCACGTGCCCGCCTGTTCGAACTCCCTCCGACGACGAGGAGCGAGCCTTCGTGGCCGTCCGCACCATCCGGCTGTTCGGCGACCCCGTCCTGCGTACGCCGGCTGTGCCGGTCACCGACTTCGACGCCGAGCTGCGAAACCTGGTCAGCGACCTCACCGACACCATGCTTGACGCGCCCGGGGCGGGCCTGGCCGCCTCCCAGATCGGCGTCGGCCTGCGCGTGTTCACCTGGCACGTCGAGGGCATGGTGGGCCACCTGGTCAATCCGGAGCTGACGCTGTCGGAGGAGACCCAGCACGGGCTGGAGGGCTGCCTGTCGATACCGGAGCTGGCCTTCGAGTGCACCCGAGCGCTGCGGGTCGGCGCCCGTGGTTTCGACCTCCACGGCGAGCCAGTCACCGTCGAGGGGTCGGACGCGCTGGCCCGGGTCATCCAGCACGAGACCGACCACCTGGACGGCGTGCTGTTCGTGGACCGGCTCGACCGGGCGACCCGCCGGGAGGCGATGCGGGCGATCCGGCAGGCCGAGTGGGCCGGCGCTCCCGCACCTGTGGTCAAGGTCTCGCCGCACGCGATGTTCGGCACCGGGCTCTGAGGTGCGGCTGGTGTTCGCCGGCACGCCCGACACCGCCGTACCCGCGCTCGAGGCGCTGCTGGCCAGTCGGCATGATGTGCTGGCGGTGCTGACCCGGCCCGACACGCGAGCCGGCCGCGGCCGGCGGCCGGTCCGGCCTCCGGTCGCCCAACGGGCGGCCGCCGACGACGTCGAGGTGCTCACCCCGCCCCGACCGGGCGATCCAGCCTTCCTGGACCGGCTGCGCGAGCTGGCGCCGGACTGCTGTCCCGTGGTCGCCTACGGCGCGCTGCTTCCGCAGTCGGCCCTCGACGTGCCGCGGCTCGGCTGGGTGAACCTGCACTTCTCCGTGTTGCCGGCCTGGCGGGGGGCCGCCCCCGTCCAGCACGCCGTGCTGCACGGCGACCCGGTGACGGGGGCCACCACGTTCCGGATCGTCAGCGAGCTGGACGCCGGCCCCGTCTTCGCTGTGGTCACCGAGGAAATCCGCGCCGCGGAAACGGCAGGCACGCTGCTGGAACGGCTTGCCGTGACCGGCGCCGCCCTGTTGGTCGACACGCTGGACCACCTCGAGGAGGGTGACCTCGTGGCTCGACCGCAGCCGGCCGACGGCATCTCGTACGCTCCCAAGCTGGCCGTCGCCGACGCGCGCATCCGGTGGGCCGACCCTGCCTTCGCCGTCGACCGGCGCATCCGGGCGTGCACACCGGCGCCCGGCGCCTGGACGACAGTCGCCGGCGCCCGGCTCAAGGTCGCCCCAGTGCGCCATGTCCCGAACTGCGCTGACCTGCCTCCTGGCCGGGTTCGGGTGGCCGATGGCGTGGTGCAGGTAGGGACTGCCACCTCCGTGGTGGCACTGGGTGACGTGCAGCCCGCGGGCAAACGGGCGATGCCGGCCATGGAGTGGGTGCGCGGGGCCCGGCTGCCCGACGACGTCCTGCTCGGCGAAGGGCCCGGCTGAGGTGACCGCTGCCGGTGCGCGCCGGCGCTCGCCGCGACCGGCTCCCGGCCCGGCTCGCGCCGCCGCGCTGGAGGTGCTGACGGCGGTGCGCGAACGCGACGCGTACGTCAACCTGGCGCTGCCGTCGGCGCTGGCCAGACCGGACCTGTCGAGCAGGGACGCCGCCCTGGCCACCGAGCTGACCGCCGGCACCGTACGCATGCAGGGTCTGTACGACGCTGTGCTCGCCGCAACCGTGACCCGGCCTCTGGCTGCTCTGGACCCGGTGGTGCACGACGTACTGCGACTCGGCTGCCACCAGCTGCTGTCGATGCGGACGCCCGCCCACGCCGCGGTGTCGACCAGCGTGGACCTGGTCAAGGCGATGGTCGGACGCCGCCCCGCCGGATTCGTCAACGCGGTGCTGCGCAAGGTCGCCGCCTGCGACCGCGAGAGCTGGGTGCGGGCGGTCGCTCCCGATCCGTCGGCAGATCCGATCGGGCACCTGGCGGTGGCGAACAGCCACCCACGCTGGGTGGTCGAGGAGCTGCACCGCTCACTCGACGCGGATCTCCAGGCCACCGCCCGGCTGCTGCTGGCCGACAACGACCCAGCCCGGGTGACCCTGGTCGCCCGGCCGGGTCGCTCGACCGTCGAGGAGCTCCTGATCGAGGGCGCCGTGAGCGGCATCTGGTCGCCCTACGCGGTCCGACTGGCCGGGGGCGACCCGGCCGACGTGCCGGCCGTACGCGAGGGACGCGCCGGCGTCCAGGACGAGGGCTCGCAGCTGGTGGCCCTGCTGACGGCGCACGCGCCGCAGAGCGGGCGGGACGAGCGGTGGCTCGACGTGTGCGCCGGTCCCGGCGGGAAGGCGGCACTGCTGGCGGCGCTTGCGGCTGAACGCGGCGCCGGGCTGGTCGCCAACGAGCCGCAGCTGCACCGGGCGCGCCTCGTCGCCTCGGCGTTGACCGGGCTCCCCGCCCGGGTCGTGGCCGGCGACGGTCGTCGGCCGCCGTGGGCACCAGCGGAGTTCGACCGGGTGCTTGTGGACGCGCCGTGCACCGGCCTGGGGGCACTGCGGCGCCGCCCAGAGGCGCGCTGGCGTCGCCGTCGGGAGGAGCTGGCCGGGCTGACCGCCCTGCAACGCGAGCTGCTGCAGGCGGCGCTGGACTCCGTCCGGCCAGGCGGGACGGTCGTCTACGCCACCTGCTCGCCGGTGGTCGCCGAGACCTCTGCGGTGGTCAGGGCCGCGCTCGACAGCCGCGACGACCTGGAGCTGCTCGACGCTCCGGCGGTGCTGCCGAACGTGCCGGGTCAGGTCGGTCCCTTCCTGCAGCTCTGGCCGCACGTGCACGGCACCGATGCGATGTTCGCCGCACTGTTGCGTCGCACCTGACGAGCCGGCGACAGAGGCGACATGCGGCAGGCCGTGCAGGACCTGCTCGCGGAGCCCCGGCCGCTGGCTAGACTCCGGCGCGATGTCCATCCAGATCGCCCCCAGCGTGCTCTCAGCTGACTTCGCCGACCTCGCCGGCGCCGCGGCTTCGGTCCCGCACGCGGACTGGCTGCACGTTGACGTGATGGACAACCACTTCGTCCCCAACCTGACCATCGGGATGCCGGTGGTCGAGGCCCTCGCCCGCCGCGCGGACCAGCCGCTCGACTGCCATCTGATGATTGCCGATCCGGACCGGTGGGCACCGGGTTACGTCGAGGCCGGTGCCTCGAGCGTGACCTTCCATGTCGAGGCGGCCCACGCTCCGGTGCGGCTGGCTCGTGAGCTGCGCGCGCAGGGGGCACGGGCCGGCCTGGGCCTGAAGCCCGCCACGCCCATCGAGCCGTACGAGGACCTGCTGTGCGAGCTCGACATGGTGCTGATCATGACCGTCGAGCCTGGCTTCGGGGGGCAGGCGTTCCTCGACCTGTGCCTGCCCAAGATCGCACGGACGCGGGCATTGCTCGACCGCTACGGCGGCGACATCTGGCTGCAGGTCGATGGCGGGGTCTCGCTGGAGACTGTCGAGCGCTGCGCCGAAGCGGGTGCCGACACCTTTGTGGCCGGGTCGGCGGTCTTCGGGGCAGCGGACGCCGACGCGGCCGTCGAGCGGCTTCGCAGCCTGGCCAGCGCCGCGCAGCCGGGGCGCTGAGCCGACCGGGACTCGCTACTGAGGGAGCCCGCTCGGGCGCCGGGTCGGCGTGCCATACTTCGGGGCACGAGCTCACGCTCGCGTGCTCCGGGGTCGGTGAAACTCCGAGCCGGCGGTGACAGTCCGCGACCCGGTCGCCCCTTCCAGAGGCGCCGGTTGACCCGGTGGAACTCCGGGACCGACGGTGAAAGTCCGGATGGGAGGAAGCACGCGGCAGCGGTGACGGTGGTGCCGGTCTGTGCGGCATGCGTCGATGCCGCTGTCCACTCCGGGGTCCGCGCAGCCGGACGCGAGGGCTGACGGCGCACCCGTCAGCACCTCGGAGGAGATGTCTGATGGACGCACTGCACTGGCTCAACGAGGCACACCTGACGATCGCGGGGCACCAGATCCTTTGGCGCGAGATCATCGGCAACCTGTTCGGACTCGCCTCGGCGGTGGGTGGTATGCGTCGGGCCGTGTGGGCATGGCCGGTCGGGATCGTGGGCAACGTCTTGTTGTTCACCGTGTTCCTCGGCGTCGCGTTCGGTAACCCGAACGGGGTGACCCTCTACGGGCAAGCCGGCCGGCAGGTCTTCTTCATAGTGGTCAGCGTCTACGGCTGGTGGCGCTGGCAACATGCGCGGCGCGGTGCCGGTACGCGGGGTCCGGCGGTGCAGCCGCGTTGGGCCACCAGCGTGGAGCGCGCGCTCGCCGGCGCGTCAGCGCTGGCCGCAGTGGTGATCTGCTTCGTGGTGTTCCGCGCCATCGGCGCCGGGTTCCCCGCAGCCTGGTGGTACTACCTGGCCGACGCCTGGATCTTCGTCGGGTCGATCCTCGCCACCTACGCTATGGCCCGCGGCTGGGTCGACTTCTGGCTGTGCTGGATCGCCGTCGACCTGGTCGGTGTGCCGGAGCTGCTGTACTTCAGGTTCTACCCCTCGGCGCTGCTCTATGCGGTGTACGCAGGCTTCGTGATCTGGGGCTTCACGGTGTGGCGCCGGGTGGCCCGGGAGCAGACCCGGCCGGTCGTGGACGACCCGAGCATCGAGACCGTCGGCGCCTGAGGCGAGCACCTGCAACGCGGTCGGGTCGTGCAGCCGGCGCGCGCCATGCTGCCCGGATGAGGTGCCCGCCGATCGGTGCCGCAGGCGGGGTGGTCGCCGCCCTCCTTGCAGCGGGTTGCTCCGCGGTGGTCCCGAACGCAGACCCGGCCGGCGTCGCCGCTGAGCAGTTCTACACGGCCCTGGGCCAGGGTGACGCCGCCACCGCTTGCGGCCTGCTCTCAGCGGGCACCCGGTCGAAGCTCGAGCAGTCGCAGGGAGAGACCTGCATTCGGGCGCTGCCGGCGCAGCACCTCCGGGTGGCCTCGGTATGCACCGTCGAGGTATACGGCCAGAGCGCGTTCGTCGAGCTCGACCGCGACACCGCATTCCTCGCGCAGTTCCCCGGTGGCTGGCGAGTGGTCGCTGCCGGCTGCCGCTCACGCCCGGACCAGCCGTACGACTGTGCCGTGGGAGGTTGAGGGTGCACCCGTCCAAGACGTGTTCATCGGGTGGCTGGTCGTACTGGTGGTCGGCCTGGCGTACTTCATCACCATCGGGATGCTGCACCGGTGAGCGGGTTGCGGCGCTTCCTACGCGACAACGGTCTGGGCCTGGCCTTTGCGGCCATGTTCCTGCTCACGCTGGCCGGGCAGGCGCTCGCCGGCCACGCGCAGTTCGACGCCGACCGAATGGCCGCCGGCCTGCCCGGCAGCTCCCTGGGTCGCTACCTCACCTCGGCCAGCTTCGCGGCGGACGTCGCCGAGAACTGGCAGTGGGAGTACTTGCAGTTCTTCCTCTACGTGTTCGCGACGGTCTGGCTGATCCAACGCGGCTCCCCGGAGTCCAAGCCGGTGGGAGCCCCGCACGCCAGCACCGGCACCTGACGCTACCCGGCCGCCCTGCTGTGCGGACTGCTCGCCGACGCCCGGCTGGGGCGGCCGCG
>JBBSGC010000023.1:0-19723 GCA_038254525.1 Propionibacteriales bacterium
ACACCGGCTGCGGTGTGCCGTCGAAGTCGACCGATGTCCCCGCCTTGCGGGCGTTGACCCCGCCAACGATCGTGGTGCCGGAGCGCAGCATCCGCCCGGTGTGCTTGGTGCCTTCCGAGCCCGTCATCCCCTGCACGATGACCCGGGACCCGGCGTTCAAGAAGATCGGCATCAGCTGGTCCCCCTCATCCTGGTCGGGCGCACTGAGCCCGAAGCCGGTCCGCGGTTCACCGGGCGGCCAGCTCGGCGGCTCGCCGCGCCGCCCCGTCCATGGTGTCGACCAGGGTGACCAGCGGGTGCGCGGCCCGCCGGAGGATCGCTCGACCCTCCACGACGTTGTTGCCGTCGAGGCGCACCACGAGCGGCTTGGTCGCGGTGTCGCCAAGGATCTGCAATGCGCTCACTATGCCGTTGGCGACGGCGTCACAGGCGGTGATCCCGCCAAAGACGTTGACGAACACACTGCGAACCTGCTCGTCGCCCAAGATGATGTCGAGGCCGTCGGCCATCACCTCGGCGCTGGCGCCACCGCCGATGTCGAGGAAGTTGGCCGGCCGCTGCCCGCCGAGCTCCTCCCCGGCGTACGCCACGACATCGAGCGTGGACATCACCAGGCCGGCGCCGTTGCCGATGATGCCGACCGAGCCGTCGAGCTTGACGTAGTTGAGGCCCTTGGCGCGGGCCTTGGCCTCCAGCGGGTCGGCGGCCACCTTGTCCTCGAAGCCCTGGTGGTCGGCGTGTCGGAAGCCGGCGTTGTCGTCGAGGGTGACCTTGCCGTCGAGGGCCTCCAGCGTGCCGTCGCGCAGCCGCGCCAGCGGGTTGATCTCGACCAGCGTGGCGTCCTCTGCGACGAAGACGTCCCACAGCCGGCGGGCCAGGTCGGCGGCGGCCCCGGCGACCGCGTCGGGAAAGCCGGCCGCGGCGACGATCTCGCGGGCCTTCGACTCGTCCACACCGGTGCCCGGGTCGATCGACACCTGGGCGACCGCGTCGGGATGCGTGCGCGCGACCTCCTCGATCTCCACCCCGCCCTCGACGCTGGCGATGCACAGATACGCGCGGTTCGAGCGGTCGACGACGTACGAGAAGTAGTACTCCTCGACGATGTCAGCCGTGGGGGCGACCAGCACCCGGTGCACGATGTGGCCCTTGATGTCCATGCCAAGGATGTCGGCTGCCCGCTCCCGGGCCTGGTCGGGACCCTCGGCCAGCTTGACGCCGCCGGCCTTCCCGCGCCCGCCGGCCTGCACCTGCGCCTTGACGACCACCCGGCCGCCCTGCACCTCGGCGGCGTCGCGGGCTTCCTCCGCGGTGGTGGCCACGACCCCGACGGTGACCGACACCCCGTGCTTGGCGAACAGCTGCTTCGCCTGGTACTCCATCAGGTCCACGGGCTGAGCCGTCCTTTGTCGTCGTCGTTTCCACGCGGGTCAGGGCGTGCTCGGCTCACGGTGCGCCTCGGACTCTAGCGCCGCGCCGGGCGTACCCGGCAACTAGGGTTGCCCGGTGACCACCAGGCGGCGACCGGCGGTGCTGGGCGGCTGATGAACCGGGTGCAGGAGCTGGTTGCCGAGTCCGGTGAGGTCTCGCTGTCAGTACGGGTGCACCCGCGTGCCGGCGCCCCGACGGTTCTGCTGCTGCACGGGTTCCCCGACACCCAGCACGTCTGGGACCCGGTCGTACGCCTGCTCGGTGCCGAGCACGGTCTGCGGGTCGTTACCTACGACGTGCGTGGGGCCGGCGGGTCCACCGCACCGGGCGCGCGAGCCGGCTACCGCACCGAGCGGCTCGTCGACGACCTGGTGGCCGTGCTCGGCCGGACCTGTCCCGACGGCGAACCGGTGCACCTGGTCGGCCACGACTGGGGATCGGTGCAGCTGTGGGACGCCGTCACCACGGAGCAGAGCGACGACCGGCTGCGCGGTCGGATCGCGTCGTACACGACGATCTCCGGACCGAGCCTCGACCACGTGGCGCACGAGCTCCGGCGGGCTCGCCGCGAGCGGGACCTCACTCTGCTGGGCCGACAGGCTCTGCACTCGTGGTACGTCTACGCCTTCCACCTGCCAGTGCTTCCCGAGCTGTTCTGGCGCCACCTGAGCGGTCCGCTGATCGGACGGCTCGGCGGCGCCCAGCGGCTCGACGACCCAGCGCACTGGGGAGCGACGCTCGGCGAGGACGGCGCGCACGGGGTGAACCTCTACCGGGCCAACGTGCGCGAGCGGATGCGATGCCCCCGCCGCGGCACCACGCGGGTGCCGGTGCAGCTGGTCGTGCCCGAGCACGACTCCTTCCTACTGCCGCAGCTCTACGAGCACCTGGGCGGCTTCGTCCCCGACCTGACCCGCATCGACGTCCCCGCCGGGCACTGGGTGCTCAGGCAGGATCCCCAGCTGGTGGCACGGCTGGTCGCCGACCACGTGCGCCGCAACGCCTGAGCGACGGGGTCAGCCTGCGGAGGCGTCGCGCACATGGGCGTCGACCCAGCCGGTGATCTCGGTGGTCGTCGCGCCGGGGGTGAAGACCTTCGAGACGCCGGCCTCGAGCAGCGGCACGATGTCCTCCCTGGGGATGATCCCGCCACCGAAGACCACGATGTCGGCCGCGTCCCGCTCGGCGAGCAGCGTCAACACCTTCTTGAACAGCGTCATGTGCGCCCCGGACAGCACCGACAGCCCGATCGCGTCCGCGTCCTCGGCGATCGCGGTCTCGACGATCTGTTCAGGGGTCTGGTGCAGACCGGTGTAGATCACCTCGTTGCCCGCGTCGCGCAGTGCCCGGGCCACGACCTTGGCGCCGCGGTCGTGGCCGTCGAGACCCGGCTTGGCCACCACGATTCGCTTCGGCATCGTCTCGCTCCGTCTCTGTCCGGCCAACTGCCGCGGCGGTCGACCCGGCCGTGGCCGCAATGTATCCGACCTCGCCGGCCATCTCGCTGGGACTGCCGGGTCAGAGCTTCTCGAGCGGCGCGTAGCGCAGCAGCAGCCGCTTGACTCCTTCGGACCCGAAATCGACGGCGGCCACGCTTTGCTCGTGCTGGCCCTGCAACGACACAACGGTGCCCATCCCGAAGCTGTCGTGCACCACCCGGTCGCCCGGGGAGAGCGCGAGAATCGGCCGGGTGTTCGCCGCGCTGCTCCGAGAGGGCAGCGTCCGGGCGTTGCCGCGCGTACGGATCGTCGCGGCGCTCGGAGTCGCGGCGCCGCTGTCCCAGGTGGTGGCCGCGTCGCCTGTGCGGCGCCAGTCGACCAGGTCGTCGGGAACCTCGTCGAGGAAGCGTGAAGCAGGGTTGTGCATCGGCGCCCCCCAGGCAGAGCGCACGCTGGCCCGCGAGAGATAGAGCCGTCGACGGGCCCGCGTCACGCCGACGTAGGCCAGCCGGCGCTCCTCCTCGAGCTCCTTGGGGTCGCCCAGCGCCCGCGCGTGCGGGAAGACGGAGTCCTCCAGTCCGGTCAGGAACACCACCGGGAACTCCAGCCCCTTGGCGGTGTGCAGGGTCATCAGCGTGACCACGCCTGCGCCGCCGTCGTCGTCGTCGGGGATCGAGTCCGCGTCGGCGACCAGCGACACCCGCTCGAGGAAGGCCGCCAGCGAGCCAGGCTGCAGGCCGAGGTCTTCAGGGTCGTCGGGCTCACGCACCTCCTGGACGGCCCCCAGCGCCGAGTCAGCCTCCTGAACGAACTCGCGCGCGACGGCCACCAGCTCGGCAAGGTTCTCCACCCGAGTCTCGTCCTGTGGGTCGGCGGACTCCTCCAGCTCGTCGAGGTAGCCGCTGCGCGCCAGCACCGCCTCGAGCACGACGTCGGCCGGCTCCCCTGCCTCCGCCATCGCCGCGAGCTCGTCGATCATCGTGACGAAAGCCGCGATGGCCTTGTGCGAGCGGGTGGCCAGGCCGGGCACCTCCTCGGCGCTTCGCAGCGCCGCCCAGAACGAGCTCCGTTCACGGGCGGAGAACGCCTCGACGCACGCCTCGGCCCGGTCACCGATGCCACGCTTGGGGACGTTGAGGATGCGGCGCAGCGAGACTATGTCGTCGGGGTTGGCCAGCACCTTGAGGTAGGCGAGCGCGTCCTTGATCTCCCTGCGCTCGTAGAAGCGGACCCCGCCGACCACCTTGTAGGGGAGCCCGACCCGGATGAACACCTCCTCGAAGACCCGGCTCTGCGCGTTGGTCCGGTAGAACACCGCGGTGTCACCGGGCCGGGCGGCCTGGTCGTCGCTGAGCCGGTCGACCTCCTCGGCGACGAACTGTGCCTCGGCGTGCTCGTCGTCGGCCACGTAGCCGACGATCTTCGGTCCGTCGCCCGCGTCCGACCACAGGTTCTTGGCCCGCCGGTGCGGGTTGCGGCTGATCACCGCGTTGGCCGCGTTGAGGATCGTCTGCGTCGAGCGGTAGTTCTGCTCGAGCAGAATGGTGCTCGCGTCGGGGAAGTCCTGTTCGAACTCGAGGATGTTGCGGATGTTGGCCCCCCGGAAGGCGTAGATCGACTGGTCGGAGTCGCCTACGACCATGAGCTCCGCCGGCGGCACCTCGGTGGAGCCGGCGGCGGGCGAGCACAGCTCGCGGACCAGTGCGTACTGGGCGTGGTTGGTGTCCTGGTACTCGTCGACGAGCACGTGCCGGAACCGGCGGCGATAGGTCTCCCGCACGTCCGGGAAGGCCCGCAGCAAATGCACGGTGAGCATGATCAGGTCGTCGAAGTCGACAGCGTTGGCCTCCCGCAGCCGCCGCTGGTAGAGCGAGTACGCCGATGCGTAGGACTCCTCGAGCCCGCTGGCCGCCGAGCGCGCGACCTCCTCGTGGTCGCGGAGCTCGTTCTTGTGGTTGCTGATCCAGGCGAGGACCGCCCGCGGGTTGTGTCGCTTCGGGTCCATGTCGAGTTCGCGGCAGACCAGCGTGACCAGCCGCCGCGAGTCGGTGGCGTCATAGATCGAGAACGACGAGCTGTAGCCGAAGCGGCTGATCTCCTTGCGCAGGATCCGCACACACGCCGAGTGGAAGGTGGACACCCACATGATCCGGGCCCGCCCACCGACCAGGTCGACCACGCGCTCGCGCATCTCGGCGGCCGCCTTGTTGGTGAACGTGATCGCCAGGATCGAGCCCGGGTGAGCACCACGCTGCCGGATGGTCCACGCGATCCGGCGAGCCAGCACCCGCGTCTTGCCCGACCCGGCGCCGGCCACCACGAGCAGCGGGCCTCCCTCGTGGGTCACCGCAGCGCGCTGGGAGTCGTTGAGTCCGGCGAGCAGCTCCGCCCGCGAGGTGCCCGGGCGCGCGGCGGCGCGGTCGGCCGGTTCCGGTGTGTCGGGCACCGGGAACAGGGCAGTGGCGCCGGAGGTCGTCATCGAGGTTCAGCCTACGGCGCGGCGGCGACATCCCGGGCCGGCCTGGCGGCAGAGCGATGTCGTGACGATCAGGTCGCCCCGGCGACCACACGGCCTCGAGATCGGTGCGGGCCGGGCCGGCCGGCCGGCAGCGCCGATCGCGGGAGGCGCTCGGCCGCCCACCTGTCCAGCGCCCGCACGGCGGTGTCCGGGAAGTCGGTGAAGATGCCGTCCACGCCGTCGTCGAGCAGCTTCGCGTACTCACGCTCAGCAGCCCCGCGACCGGCCGGGTCGGCTCCGCGGCGCAGGTCGTGGGGCAGGAAGGCGTTCTCGTCCCGAAGCGTCCAGGCGTGCACGAGCAGGCCGGCGCCATGCGCCGCGGCGACGACCGCCGAAGTCACCAGGTCCTTGTGCAGGCCGACGGCATCCGCATGACCGGCGACCTCGGCGAAAGGCGCCATCGCGGTGGCGTCGCCGACCAGCTGCACCAGCGGCGCCCGCGTCATCGAGCGCAGGCGGCGCAGGCTGGCCGCTTCGAAGGACTGCACGAGCACCGGAGCGCCGGGCCGGTCGAGGCCGTGTCGGCGCAGCGTGTCGACGAGCGGCGGCTCGAGGGGCAGGCCGATCCCGGCGAAGTACGAGGGGTGCTTGGTCTCGGGATAGACGCCGATCGCGATCCCACGGCTGCGTTCCTCGAGGGCCACCAGATCGAGGATCTCCTCGAACGTGGGGACCTCGAGCTCCCCGTCGTAGAGCGTGTTCGCCGGCCGCAGCCACGGCAGCCGCTCGATGGCCCGCAGCGACTTCAGCTCGGCCAAGCTCAGATCTTCGGTGAACCAGCCGGTCACCAAGGCGCCGCCGACGAGCTTGGTGGTCCGCCGGTGGGCGAACGACTTCCGCTCGGCGATGTCGGTGGTGCCGCTGATCTCGTTCTCGTGCCGGGCCACGAGGACGCCGTCTCGGGTCGACACCAGGTCGGGTTCGACGAAGTCCGCCCCCTGCTCGATGGCCAGTCGGTAGGACGCCAGCGTGTGCTCGGGGCGGTAGCCGCTGGCGCCGCGGTGGGCGATGACGACCGGCAGGGAGGGCGACGGCTGCACGGCTCAAGGTCACGGCACCCAGGTGGACGAGCGGCCGAGTCGACATGACAAACGCGTGACGGTCCGGCGAACAGCGAAAAGGATTGGTGCGCTCAGCTGGGCAAACCTAGCCTTGACCTGCGATGAAGAGCCTCCCCGTTGCCGATCCAGGCACTCCCGACCTGCGTTCGGCCAACCGCTATCTGCTGTGGGTGGCCCGAATGCAGTCGCGGACCGTGGCGGCGGCCGTCGCCTCCGGGATCATCTGGATGGTCGCCCAGGCCCTGATGCCCGCGTTCATCGGCAAGGCGATCGACGAGGGCGTCGCCCAGCAGAACACCGGCCGACTCTGGTTCTGGTCGCTGATGCTGCTGCTGGCCGGGCTCACGCAGGCAGTCGCCGGTGTGGTTCGGCACCGCTTCTCGGTGACCATGTGGCTCGACGCCGCGTTCCGCTCGATCCAGCTGCTAGGCCGGACCGCGGGTCGGCTGGGCGCCGCGCTGCCGAAGCGGGTCGCCACCGGGGAGGTGGTCAGCGTCGGGGCCAATGACATGGCTCAGATCGGCAACAGCGTCGACGCCCTCGGCCGGGCGGCCGGCGCCGTGGTGTCGTTCCTGGTGGTGGCGGTGATCCTGCTGGCGTCGTCGACGACGCTGGGTCTGGTGGTGCTGATCGGCCTGCCGCTGCTGCTGATCGCGATCGGGCCACTGCTCAAACCACTGCAGCAGCGCAACATGCGAGCGCGTGAGCTGCAGGGGGAGCTCAACAACCTGGCGAGCGACATAGTCTCCGGCCTGCGGGTGCTGCGCGGCATCGGTGGCGAGGAGGTCTTCCACCGGCGCTACGCAGCCGAGTCCCAGCGGGTCCGCGCCGCCGGCGTCCAGGTGGCCAGGCTGCAGTCGGTGCTCGACGCCCTGCAGATCCTGCTCCCCGGCATCTTCGTGGTCTTCGTCGTATGGCTCGGCGCCCGGTTCGCGGCGGCCGGTCAGCTCAGCCCCGGCGAGCTGGTGGCGTTCTACGGGTACGCCGCCTTCCTGGTGATCCCCCTGCGTACCGCCACGGAGTTCGCCAACAAGGTGATCCGGGCCCGGGTCGCCACGGCCCGGCTGATCAGGATCCTGTCGCTGGAGCCGGACTTCGCGGAGCCGGTCACCCCGGCCGCGGAGCCCGGCGGGAGGACCCTGGTCGACGCCGCCTCCGGGTTCGTCGCCCGGCCGGGTGAGATGACCGCGCTGGTCTCCGACGACTCCGGGGAGACAGTGCGGCTCGCGGACCGCCTGGGCAGGTTCGCGCCCGGCGACGTCACCCTCGATGGCGTCGCGCTGGCCGAGCTGCCGATGGCCGTGGTCCGTCGGCGGGTCCTCGTCTCGGACACCGCCGCGACGCTGTTCTCCGGCGTGCTGCGCGACGAGCTGGACATCCGCGATGACACCACCGACGAGGAGCTGATGGCCGTGATCCGCACGGCGTCCGCGGACGACGTGCTGGTCGGCCTGCCCGAGGGGCTGTCCGCCGACGTCGAGGAGCGGGGCCGTTCCTTCTCCGGTGGCCAGCGGCAGCGGCTGGTTTTGGCGCGGGCCCTCGTCGCCGACCCCGACGTCCTGGTGCTCGTGGACCCCACCTCGGCGGTCGACGCCCACACCGAGGCGCGCATCGCCGAGCGGCTGCGCGACGCGCGCGCCGGCCGGACGACCGTGGTGGTCACGGGCAGCCCGCTGCTGCTCGACCGGGTCGACAAGGTGGCGTTCCTGTCCGGTGGCCGGGTGGTCGCCGAGGGCACCCACCGCGAGCTGCTGGCGACTGTCGACGGCTACCGGCGCACGGTGACCCGAGGGGAGGAGGCCGAGTGAGGCAGATCCTGCCGGTGGCGGACACCCGCGACGTCCGTCGCTACGCCCGGCGGATGGCCCGCACGTACCCGCGTGACTTCGCCGGTGCCCTAGGCCTGCACGTCCTGGCCGCGGTCAGCGGGCTGGTCGCCCCCCGGCTCATCGGCGGGCTGGTCGAGGACGTCCAGCTGGGCACCACCACCTCCCACATCGACACCGTGGCCGCGGTGATCGCCGCGTTCCTGGTCGCCCAGACCGTGCTCACCCGCTACGCGCGCTACCTGTCGTACCGGCTCGGCGAGAAGGTCCTGGCCGACCTGCGGGAGGACTTCGTACGCAACGCGCTGGCGCTGCCGGTGGGGACCGTCGAGCGGGCCGGCACCGGCGACCTGCTGACCCGGACGTCTCGTGACGTCGAGGCACTGGGCTGGTCGGTGCGCTTCGCGGTGCCGGAGACGATCATCGCCGTGATCACCGCGGCGTTCACGGTGGTGGCATCGCTGCTGGTCGGCGTGTGGGTCCTGGTGCCCCTGCTGCTCGGCGTCCCCGTGCTGGCCGTAGGCACCCGGTGGTACCTGGCCCGCGCGAAGGCCGGCTACCTGCGGGAGAACGCCGCGTACGCGCAGATCAACGCGACACTTGCCGAGAGCGTGGACGGGGCTCGCACCATCGACGCCCTCGGCATCGGTGACCGGCGCCGGGCCCGGCTCGACGCCGACGTCCACGAGTCCTACCTCGCCGAGCGCTACACGTTGTTCCTGCGCACCGTCTGGTTCCCCACCGTGGAGATGGGCTACCTGGTGCCGACGGTGGCGACGCTGCTGTTCGGCGGGTGGCTCTACTCCACCGGGTACGCCTCGCTCGGCGCCGTGACCGCGGCGACATTGTACGTCCAACAGCTGATCGACCCCGTGGACCGGCTGATCTCCTGGCTCGACGAGCTACAGGTCGGCGGCGCGGCGCTGGCCCGCCTGATCGGCGTCGCACAGGTTCCCGACGACCGCGAGGTGTCGGGCCGGCAGCCCGTCCACGACGAGATCCGCGCTAGCGACGTGCGGTTCTCCTACCTCGACGGCCGCGACGTGCTGCACGGGGTGGACCTCGAGCTGGTCCCCGGTGAGCGGTTGGCGATGGTCGGCCCCTCCGGGGCCGGCAAGTCGACCCTCGGCCGGTTGCTCGCCGGCATCCACCCACCAAGGCGCGGTGCGGTGACCGTGGGTGAGGTCGGCCTGACTGAGCTGCCGCTCGACGAGCTGCGCGGGCACGTCGCGCTGGTGACCCAGGAGCACCACGTCTTCGTGGGCACCATCCGCGACAACCTGGCGCTGGCCGTGGACACCGCAGCCGACGACGGCGCGCTGCGCGCAGCGCTCGAGGCAGTGGACGCCTGGGAGTGGGTCGCGGCACTGCCGGACGCGCTGGAGACGAAGGTCGGCTCCGGGGGGATGCACCTGACCGCCGCCCAGTCGCAGCAGCTGGCGCTGGCCCGGCTGGTGCTGGCCGACCCGCACACGCTGGTGCTCGACGAGGCGACGTCACTGATCGACCCGCGGGCGGCCCGGCACCTCGAGCGCTCGATGGGAGCGGTGCTGGACGGCCGCACGGTGATCGCCATCGCGCACCGCTTGCAGACCGCGCACGACGCCGACCGGGTGGCGGTGGTCGAGGACGGCGTGGTCAGCGAGATCGGCAGCCACGACGAGCTGGTCGCCGCGCGTGGGTCCTACGCCGCCTTGTGGGAGTCATGGCACGGCGACGGCGTACGGCCTGGGGCCGGTTGATGTTGCCACCTGCGTTGTCGGCGGTCGGTGCCAGGATCGACGCATGAGTGAGGATGTGGAAACCGGTCCGGCGAGCGAGCCGACCGAGGGATCCGGGCGGCGGCGACCGGACTGGGCCGGCAACGAGCGCGACCAGCTGAGCCAGGTCCTCGACTACCAGCGGGTGACCGCGCGGATGAAGTGCGAGGGGCTCACCGACGAGCAGGCCCGTCGTCGGCTGCTCCCGTCACCGCTCACCACCATCGCCGGCGTGGTCTCGCACCTGATCTGGGTGGAGCATTTCTGGATGGAGTTCGTGCTCGCCGGCCTGCCCGACGAGGCCCCGTGGACCGACGAGGACCCGGATGCCGACTGGGCGCCCGGCGACACCCCGCTCGCCGAGCTCCTCGACTCCTACGACGCGCGATGCGCGCACGCGCGCGCCATCGTCGAATCGCTCGACCTCGACCTGGTGCCCGGACACGAGGGCCGGCCGCCGATCTCGGTGCGCGCCGCCCTGCTGCACATGATCGAGGAGACCGCCCGCCACCTCGGCCATCTGGACATCCTGCGCGAGCTCACCGACGGCGCCACCGGGGAGTGAGCAGCTAGGCGGCCCGGCGGACACCGGCGAGCCGCTGCCGGCGCAGCTCAGCCACCTCGGCCAGCTCCAGCGGCGCCAGCTGCGTCCCGACCGCCCAGCCGAGCAGCAGATCGGCCAGATCTGGGTTCCGGGCCAGCACCGGGCCGTGCAGGTAGGTGCCGACGATGCGCCCCTGGACGACCCCGTCGGTGCCGTCGCCGTTGCCCTTTCCGTGCACGACCCTACCGAGCGGGCGAACGTCCGGGCCGAGCGTCGTCCGGCCCTGGTGGTTCTCGAACCCGGTCAGCGGCTCGCTCAGCAAGCCCGCGTCCGGCTGGCAGAGCATCTCGCCGACGGAGCGGGTGCTGAACGGAACGGTGGCGACGTCCAGCAAGCCGAGGCCGCGCTCCATCGCCCCGGCAGTCGAGGCGAACCGTTCGCCCAGGATCTGGTATCCCGCGCACACGCCGAGGATCACCGCGCCCTGCCCGGCCGCCCGACGCAGGCCGGTGTCGTCGAGCAGGTGGCGGGCGGCCAGCGCCTGGCAGGTGTCCTCCCCACCGCCGAGGACGTAGATGTCCAGTGTCGAAGGCACCGGGTCGCCGAAGCCAACCGGCACCACCTCGGCAGCGACTCCTCGCCAGAGCAGCCGGCGCTGCAGGATCGTGGCGTTGCCGTTGTCACCGTAGGTGCCCAACAGGTCGGGCAGCAACAGTCCGATGCTCACGGTCGACTCAGTCATGCGGCGCCAGCTTTCGGGAGAGCTCCAAGAACGCGGTGTAGTTGCTCACGACGTCGACCGGGCCGGCCGGGAGCCGGTCGATGGCCGCCAACAGGTCGCTCGACACGGTGTGTTGCACCTCGGCGTACGTCAGCCGCACGGCAAGGTCCATCGCGCGCTCACCGCTGGCCACCACGGTGCGACCGCGCAGCTGCTCGAAAGGCACGTCCCACAGCCAGGACATGTCTCGACCATCGACTCCGTGCGCGTTCACCGCGATCACCACCGGACCGGAGTCGTCGCGCAGGATGCTCAGGGTCTCGGCCCAGCCCGCCGGGTTCTTGGCCAGCAGCAAACGCACCGAGTGCGCGTCGCGCTCGACGACCCGGTAGCGACCGGACACCTCGCTGACCGAGCACACCCGCAGCAGCGCCTCGTCGAGCGGCACGCCCAGCGACGTGGCGGCGGCCAGCGCCAGCGCGGCGTTCGCCAGGTTCGCAGCCCCGGGCAGGCCGAGTCGAAGAGGGATCCGGTCGTTGGCCGGTGTCACGAGCAGGTTCCCGTCGAGCGACCAGTCGGGACCGGGTCTGGCGAAGCCGCACTCGTGGCTCCAGACCGGTTGCCGCTCGCGTAGCGCCGCACCGCACCGGGGGCAGGACCCGTCGTCGCTGTGCCAGGCGCCCGGCGCGCTGACCCACACGACGCTGCGCGCGTCCAGGGCGGCGGAGGTGACGAGGATGTCGCCGCAGTTGGCCACCACGGTGGTCGACGGGCACTTCTCCAGTGCTGCCCGCCAGGAGCGCTCGGTGTTCCTGAGCTCGCCCACGCGGTCCATCTGGTCACGGCTCAGGTTGAGCAGCACGACGGCGGCCGGACGCAACGCCTCGACCATGTGCGGCAGGAACCGCTCATCCACCTCGAGCACCGCGTACGGGGCCTCGGGCTGCCGGGTCAGCGCGGTCAGCATGCCGCCGGGCAGGTTGGCTCCGCCGCTGTTGGTTGCCACCTCCCCCAACGCGCCCAGCGCACGAGCGACCATCAGCGTCGTAGTGGTTTTGCCGTTCGTGCCGGTCACCAGGACGCTCACCCGACCGCGCCCCAGCTGCTCCAGCGCCTCCGGCTGGAGGGCCAACGTGACCCGGCCACCGATCGTGCCGCCGTTGCCGGCCCTGAGCAGCTGCGAAGACCGGGCCACCAGTGCGCCCACAGCAACGGCCACGGTGGTACGCAGGGGGAGCCGGAACCGGCCGCCCGCGGGCGGCGGACCGGCCGGAAGTCGCGATCCGAACATCACGACGCTGCGCACGTCGCCATGATGCCTCGGGGACAAAACCGTCCCGGTTCAGCGCTCAGCCGCTGATCGCGACGGCGCCGGTCCGGCGCGGGTCACCGGCCGCGGCCAAGCCACCGTCTGGGGTCCACATCGCGACGCCGACCCCGCCGAAGTACATCGAGTGGGCCGGCATCGCCCGGGTCGGCAACGTGAGGTTGCCGGGCACCGGCCAGTCGGCCTCGTGGTCCACCAGGTCGCCACCCACCACCCGTACGTGCGCCCGCGGATGGGCGACCGCCGCCGCCAGCGGCAGACCGCCGTTGACGTGTGACAGCAGGGTCTGCGAGATCGCGGTCGGGATCCGGTCCGATCCTGGGGAGCCGATCGCGAGCACTGCCCCGTCGGAGCGCCGGCCCACGGTCGGCGCCATCGCGGTGAGCAGCCGGGTGCCCGGAGGCTGGCCGTGTGGCCCGTGCGGAGTCAGCTCCTGCTCGCCGAGACAGTTGTTGAGCCAGATGCCCGTGCCGGGCACCAGGACGCCCGAGTTGTAGCCACACGACACGGTGATCGCGCAGGCCGAGCCGTCGGCGCCCACCACCGAGACATGGGTGGTGCTCGGGGAGCTGATCAGCTCCAGGTCCCGACGCTCGACGAGTGCGAGCAGGCGTTGGGCGGCGGTGATCCGGTCCTCGGCCACATCGAGAACCTGCGTGCGGTGCTGCAGGACCGCCCGCTGGACCGCGACGAGCGCCAGCCGGTCGTCGGCGTCCCACCCCGCGCTCGACGGGCGGCCCGCCAGCAGGGACACCATCGCGGCGAGCACCACCCCGCCGACTGCCGGTGCGGGGTTGGTGCAGACCTGCCAGTCGGCGAGCCCGGCCTGCGCGCTGGGGCGTACGGCCGCCCGGTAGGACGCGAGGTCCTCCGCGGTGACCAAGCCGTCGGCCGCTTCCATGTCGGCCACGATCGTCCGGGCGAGGTCACCGGCGTAGAAGGCGTCGGCACCCTGCTCGGCGATCAGCCGCAGGGAGTCGACGAGCTGCGGGACGACCACGCGCTGCCCGGGACCGATCAGCTCGCCGGCTTCGTCGTGCAGGGCGGCATGGCTCTCCGGCTGCCAGCCGAACACCGACTCGTGCACGAACGTCAGGTAGTGGTGCGACGCCTGGCCGTGCGGGAACCCCCCGTCGGCCACCTCGATGGCCGGCCCGAGCACCTCCTGCCAGGGCAGCGCGCCGTATCGCCGGCTCGCCATGTCGAGCGCGCGCAGTGCGCCGGGGGTGGCGACCGAGCCATGCCCGACCGTCATCGTGACGCCCCCGGCGTAGTCGGTGCTGACCGTCCGCAGACCACCGCCGAGGCGAACGGGGTCCACGCCCTTGCCGGGCATCACGACGCCGCCGTCGATGGTGACCGGCGGCGACCCGTCGGGTGGCGCGACGGTGACGTAGCCGGCACCGGCGAGCGAGACCAGACCGGGCTCCGACACCGTGGTGACCAGGGTTGCGGCCAGGGCCGCGTCGACGCTGTTGCCGCCCTGCGCGGCCACCTGCACAGCAGCCGCGCATGCGAGCTCGTTCGATGCGGCGACGGCGATCGGGACGACCGGCGGTCGGGCGGACATGACCGGAACCGTACCCAGCCGCCGGTCTTGGCTCAGCAGCGCGGTGGTCTCGCCGCGTCGCCGGGCACGGTGACCTATGCGGCGCCGGCTAGACAAGCACCCCTTCACCACGGCGCCGTGTGAAAGGCGGAGGCGGAGCGGGACAGCGCGGACGCTAAAACGCGGAACCGGCTCGGCCTGCTAGACCTGGGCACAGTGGGCACCGAGGACCACCGCAGTCGTCAACCCGTGAGGACCCGAACGGTGACCAGCCCAGCATCCTCGACCACCCGACCCCTCGCCGTCGTGACCGGCGCCTCGAGTGGCATCGGGCTGGAGCTCGCCCGCCAGCTCGCCGAGCACGGCTTCGACCTGGTCGTCGCCGCGGGGAGCACCGGCATCGCCACGGCTGCTGTCGAGCTGGCCGAGGCGGGCGGGCAGGTCGAGCCGGTCCAGGTCGACCTGGCCACGTACGAAGGTGTTGAGCAGCTGTGCGCGGCCGTGGTCGCGACCGGGCGGCCAGTCGAGGCGCTGGCCATCAACGCCGGCATCGGTGCGGGCGGCGACTTCACCCGCGACACCGACCTCGACGACGAGCTGCGGGTCATCGCGCTCAACGTCGTGTCGGCGGTGCACCTGGCCAAGCGTCTGCTGCCCGCGATGGTCACCCGCGGCTCGGGTCGGGTGCTGTTCACGTCGTCGCAGGTCTCGACGATGCCGGGTGCTCTGCAGGCCGTCTATGCAGCGTCCAAGTCCTTTGTGCAGTCGCTGTCGGAAGCGCTGCGCGAGGAGCTCAAGGACACCGGCGTGACGGTGACCGCGCTGATGCCGGGAGCGACGGACACCAACTTCTTCCACCGCGCGAAGATGGACCACACCCGGGTCGGGTCCGCGCCGAAGGACGACCCGGCCAAGGTTGCCCAGCAGGGGTTCGACGCCATGATGACCGGGGAGGAGAAGGTGATGGCCGGCAACCTGCTGACCCGCGCCCAGACCGCGGCGGCGAAGGTGCTTCCGGACCGCCTGAAGGCAGCCATGCACCACAAGATCGCCGGACCCCGACCGGGCGGTGAGTAGCCAGGCGGTGCCGATGGGGGCAGCCCCGGTCGTCCTCGTCGTCGACACGGGGGTCGATGACGCGGCGGCGCTGCTGGTGGCCGGCGCGTCACCCGAGCTGGCGGTCGCTGCAGTCGCTTGCTGCGCCGGCAATGCCGCACTCGGCGACGTCGTCGACAACACGCGTGCGGTCCTCGCGCTCGCCGGCCGCAACGACATCGAGATCTGCTCCGGTGCGTCCGCTCCATTGACCCGGCCGCCGCCGCCACCCGGCAGCTCGGGTCACGGCAGCACCGGCCGGGGGTACGCGCGGCTGCCCGAGCACCTGGCACCGCTGAGCCGCCGAGTCGCCGTGGAAGCGCTCGTGGATCTCGCCAGGCAACGAGCCGGCGAGCTCACCGTCGTGGCGCTGGCTCCGCTCACCGACGTGGCGCTGGCCGTCGAGCGCGAGCCGCGGCTGCCGGACCTGCTTCGTCGGCTGGTCGTGATGGGCGGGCTGCGGCCCGACGCCACCGCGGCGGAGACGAACCTGCGGCGCGACCCGGCCGCCGCACACGTCGTCGCGCGGGCCTGGCGAGCCGCAGGGCAGCGGCCGCTCGTCATCGGCGTGGGCGTCACCCGCTCGGTCACGCTGCGGCCCCTCGACATCGAGACGGTCGCCCGGGGGGCCGGTGCGCGGTCGCCGTTGCTCGACTACCTGCGGGCGGCGCTGCGCGGCTACGCGGAGCACAACGCCGCAGCCGCCGGTGTCGACGGCAGCTACCTGCACGACGCCGTCGCCGTCGCCGGGGTGCTGCAGCCGCGGCTGTTGGACGTCCGCGCGATGCCCGACGGCACCGATGCTGCGGTCGACGTCGACGTCGATGCGGCGCGTGCGCTCGTGGTCGGGCGACTCATCCGGGCGCTGCGCCAGGCGCACCCGCGTGCATCTCCGAAACCGGGACGGGTCTGAGCCGAGCTCCGAGACGCCTGCGGGGGCTGCCGCCCGCCGATAACGTGGGGCTTTGCCAATGTCGATGCCGAGGAGGCCGTCCAGGCTCTCGACGCGGCGACCGTGTCCGTCAGCCGGCTCGAACCCGGCACGGGCAGCCTGCGTACGCTGCTCAACGTCGGTGACCTCGGTCCGGGTGAGGAGCGCTGGCCGGCCAACGAGATCTACCGCCTCGAGGACTTCGCGCAGCTGCGCACCGTGGTGAGTGAGCTGCGGTCGTGGACGGTCACCCTCAACGACCCGCAGGCCGACGCCCAGGAGGCCGCGCTGCTTCGGTCGCTGGGCAAGGCGCACTCCCTGGGGGCGCCGGTCGTGGTGGACGGCGCACTGTGGGGCGAGTTCTACGCCACCAGGCGAGCCGAGCAGGTCCGCTTCGGCGCCCGGGACACCGCCTACACCGAGGCACTGGTCGCCATCCTGGCCGGTGCGGTGTCACGGGCGTTGCACGTGGAGTCGCTGGAGCGGCTGGCCTTCGTCGACCCGCTCACCGGCCTGGCCAACCGGCGGGCGCTGGACGAGGCGGCCGCTCGCGCCTTCGACGTGATCGCCGACCGGTCCGCTCGCCGGGTCAGCATCGTGGCCTTCGACGTCAACGGGCTCAAGCGGGTCAACGACACCGCCGGTCACGCCGAGGGTGACCGCCTGCTCACCTCGGTCGCCGCGCTGCTCGTCGACCACTTCGCCGCACTGCACGGCAGCCTGGTGGCGCGGGTCGGCGGCGACGAGTTCAGCGTGCTCGTGCCCGGCCACGAACCTGATGTGGTTGTGGCGTCGGCAACGGCGGTCTGCGAGGCCGCCGCTCGACTGCCCGTCGGCAGCGGCGTCTCGGCCGGGGTGGCCACCACGACCGCCGACGGCCGCCCGGCATCGGTCTCCCGACTTTTCCGCGCCGCCGACGATGCGCAGTATCAAGCCAGGCGTGGCCGGACCTCAGGGCTTGCGGAAGTCCATCGCCGGGGTGTTGTCCAAGGTGTAGAGGTACGTCTGCGGCGTCCCCGGAGCGGTGTCGGACACGCTGGCGTCACCGAAGGAGAACGCCGACGCGTCGTAGAACCGCGAGCCGGAGACGGCCTGCACCAGGTGCGGACGCTGCTGGTCACCCTCGCCACCGGCGAGCGCGGTCAACAGTCGGCGGCCACCGGAGAACTTGGCTGGCACGGTCATCGTGATCACTCCGGTTGCTGGGTTGACCGAGCCCTTCAGCGGCTGGCCCTTGGTGCCGAAAGCCAGGCACTTGTCGTCGCCGGTGCTGGGTAGTGCGATGCACTCGCTGGCGGCCAGAGTGTCGTAGTCGTTGTACTTGAACGTCCACTGCGGCGTGCTGCTCGGGTTGTAGCGAGCGGTCACCGCCGAGGGCTGGAAACCGTTGGTGAACCGCAGCGTGTACAGCAGCGACCGCGAGCCGGTGTCAGCGATTGCCTTGGCCAGTGCGGCCGTCGAGAGGTTCGCAACGTTCATCCGGACGGTGAACCCGTTAGTTCCCTGGATGTCAGGACCGATCGAGACCCCGGTGAAGTCACTGCCCGGCTCGTTGATCGTCGTGCCCGGGGTGAACAAGCCCGAGTAGTTCGACAGCGCGTCTCCTGTCGGGTCGCTGGAGCTCGAGCGCACGATCGGTGAGTTTCCACCCGAGATGGTGCCGCCAGCGGTGCTCGGCCCCCCGATCTGGGTGAAGACCATCGGGCTGCCGATGTGTCCCGACACCTCACCGGGCTGCTTCGCGTCGTTGTTGTAGACGACCTGCAGCCGGTGGCTGTTCGGGTTGGTCTCGATCGCAAAGAAGTCGCCCAGTGACCGGTCGCCATTCGGGGTGGTCAGGCTGCAGCCCAGCCCGTTGAGGCAGATCGAGTCGTAGTGGATCGGGTGCGTCGTGGCCTTGACCTGGCTGAAGGTGCGCGTGGACGACAGCGCGTTGACCGACTGGTTGACGTAGACGTCCCAGCTGGCCTTGAACGAGCCCAGGTTGGGGTCGCCCTGGCTCTGCGTGCCGTAGAACGTGACCGCGACGTGGCCCGGAGCGCCGCCGGCGGCGACCCACGGGAAGACCGTGGTGCGGATGGCATTGCGGTCGACCTGCAGCGGCGTGCTGAACCCAACCGTCTGCGGGTCGTTCTTGGGAGACTTCGCAGTCAGCGGGTTGTTGCCGATGACCTGGTTGCAGTTGTGCAGCTTGCCGATCGGCAGCGTCACGAGATAACTGTGGAAGTCGACCTTGTCGGCATAGCCGAGGTAGATGTTGCCCTTGTTGTCGGCGTCGGCGGTGACAAACCCAGCTCGAGGCTGCCGCTGGTCGACCGCTGCGACGCAGTCGACGAAGTTGGCGCCGCCGTCGTAGGAGACCGACAGGTTGACGTTGGACCCGGCACTCCATCCGAAGTAGACGATCCGGGTCCCTGGGTGCTGAGTGTTGAGCGAGGCCGGCAAGGTGCGCATCGGCCCGGGGAAGTCGGGAGCCGCTCCGCCGATCGCCGTCAGCGGTCCGTAGGTAAGGCCGCCGTCATCGGAGCGCTGCACGACGATGTTGCGCGGCGCCTGCTGGTTGTAGCTGAGCAGCGCGGTCTTGTCGTCGACGAAAGTGACCCACTGCCGGTCGGCCAGCACGCCGGTGGTCTGGGTGCCGTTACCCGCCGGGCCGGCGTTGAGCAACGTGTGACCGTTGTCGGCAGACGTGCTTGTCGTGAAGCCGGTCAGCGGACCGAGCCCCGCGTAGGCGTACTGGTAATTGCCTTGGCCGTTCTTGTCCGGGGCCAGCGCGATTGCGCAGTCCCCGCCGCCGCCGAGCGCCTGCTGGCCGCGCGGTGGCGTCCCGAGCAGGTGGAACTGGTCACCACCGTCGGTCGACACCTGTGCGTAGTCCGAGGCGCTGCTGAAGCCGGTCGGGCCACACGTGTAGGTGCGGCCGTCGGGCGCGCTCTCGATCAGCGGCTCAGACTCGTCGCGCTGGGGGTCGGCGGCGACGCTGGGCGAGAAAGCCAGCCCGTTGGCGGGCGCGGACGGCAGACTGGTTTCGCCGGAGCCGGCCGCGGTCGTGATGACCAGCTTGCCGGTGTACGGCTGCGGGCCGGCGTTCACGAAACCGCAGGCCTGTACCTGGTAGGTGGCTTGCACCAGGTCCGACGCGGACACCTTCTCGGTGGTCTGTGAGGTGTCACTGGAACCGACCTCGTTATCGGCGCCGCCCTGGCGGACCACGGTGAGGATCTCGTCGCTCGTGTCCTCAGTTCCGGTGGGATTCCAGCTGATCGAGAAGGCGAAAGTGGCAGTCAAGTTGCTGTACGTGCCGGCCGGGACGTTGATCGTGATGTCCTCGACGTCCGCAGGGGAGGTGCCGCCGTTGCAGTCGCTGGTGGGATTGGCGCCGGGGGCGATGGTGCCGGTCCAGGTGACTGTCCTGGTCTGCCCGGCGGTGGTCGGCACCGTCACCGACTGGGAGCTCGGCGTCGCGGCGGGAGCGCTGCTGTCCGAGAGGACCAAGGGGGTGAGCCCCGCGAGGGCGGTGG
>JBBSGC010000024.1:0-19406 GCA_038254525.1 Propionibacteriales bacterium
CGAGCCCGGTCATGGGATGAACGTGTAGGTCAACCCGCAGAAACACGCACGGAGGTGTTGGCGGCCATCCGTGCCGCGTTCACCCGGTGCACGGTGGCCTGCATGTACGCCGACCCCCATGAGTGGCGTTCCGACCTCGACGCCCTGGCCGCCCAGCTCGGGGAGGACCGGGTGGTGGGCTGGGAGACCCGCCGCGACGTGGCGATGGGGACCGCCCTGGACCGGCTCCGCACCGACCTGATCACCGACGTGGCCCACTACTCCGGTGATCCGGTGTTCATGGAGCATTTCGGCACCGCGTACGTGGCGCGCCGCGGTGGGCACCGGCTGGTCCGCAAGGAGCACCCGCAGTCGGCGCGCAAGATCGACTCGGTGGTCGCGGCTGCCGTGGCTTACCAAGCCCGTGCCCACGCCCGTACCGCCGGCTGGTCCGCGCCACCGAAAGACACCCGAGTCTGTGTTCCGGCGGTGATTACGCACTACGCGGGGTGGAGGCGCCGCGTCTGCTGTCACATCTGCTGTCAACTGAGCTGAGCCAGCACCCTGGACTTTACGCATCATGTCTCTGACCTGCGCGTTCTTCGGTCGGGCTGACAGGATTTGAACCTGCGACCCCTTGACCCCCAGTCAAGTGCGCTACCAAGCTGCGCTACAGCCCGCCACCCGCTGGCGCAGCCAGTCGAGCGGGCGCAGCCTATCGCAGGCCTCCCCAGACCTGGGGGCACTGGGCAGACCCGGCCCAGGAAATCCCGCTCAGCGTCGCTCCTTCTTCTTGCGCGGCCGCTGCTGCACGTGCAAGGGCGTGCCGGCGAAGCCGAACTCCTCGCGCAACCGGCGCTCAATGAAGCGCACGTACGACGCCTCGAGCAGCCCGGAGGTGAACAGGACGAAGGTGGGCGGGGCGGCCTGGGCCTGCGTGCCGAACAGCACCTTCGGCTGCTTGCCGCTGCGCACCGGGTGCGGGTGCTCGGCGATGAGCCGGCCCAGGAACGAGTTGAGGGCGCCGGTGCCCACCCGGGTCTCCCAGCCGGCCAGGGCGGTGTCGAGGGCGGGCACCAGCCGGTCGACGTGCCAGCCGGTGCGGGCGGTCAGGTTGACCCGCGGCGCCCAGGCCACCCGGGCCAGGTCGCGGTCGATCTCCCGGTCCAGGTAGTAGCGGCGGTCGTCATCGACCAGGTCCCACTTGTTGAACGCGACCACCAGGGCACGACCCGACTCTGCGACCGTGGCGATGATCCGCTGATCCTGCTCAGACAGCTGCTCGGAGCCGTCGAGAACGACGACGGCGACCTCGGCCCGCTCGACGGCGGTCTGGGTGCGCAGGCTGGCGTAGTACTCGTGGCCGGACGCCTCCCGGACCCGACGTCGGATGCCAGCGGTGTCGACGAAGCGCCACTGCCGGCCGCCGAGGGTGACCAGCTCGTCGACCGGGTCCACGGTGGTGCCGGCGACGTCGTCGACGACTACCCGCTCCTCGCCGGCGAGGCGGTTGAGCAGGCTCGACTTGCCGACGTTCGGGCGTCCCACGATCGCGACCCGCCTCGGGCCGCCGACCTCCTCGTCGGACTCACGTGGGGCCTCCGGTAGCACGGCGAGAATCGCGTCGAGCAGGTCGCCGCTGCCTCGGCCGTGCAGCGCGGAGACCGGCAACGGCTCCCCCAGGCCCAGGTTCCACAACGCGGCCGCCTCCGCCTCGGTCCGGAGGTCGTCGACCTTGTTGGCGGCCAGCACCACCGGCTTGCCCGACGTACGCAAGACCCGCACGACCTGCTCATCGGCGTCGGTGATGCCGACGGTCGCATCGACGACGAACAGCACCGCGTCGGCCACGCTTACGGCGACCTCGGCCTGCGCCGCCACCCGCTGGGCGAGACCTCGCGCGTCGGGGTCCCAACCGCCGGTGTCCACGACGGTGAACGCCCGCCCGGACCAGGACGCGTCGTAGGCGACCCGGTCTCGGGTCACACCCGGCACGTCCTCCACCACGGCCGCCCGCCGGCCGATGATCCGGTTGACCAGCGTCGACTTGCCCACGTTTGGCCGCCCCACGACGGCGAGCACCGGCAGCGGACCGGCGCCGTCCGGGAGCCCATCTGGAGTGCCGGCCCCGAAGGCGTCGTCGATTGCCGTCATGGCAGGCCCGCGACGTCTCCGGAGTCCCCGAACCCGATGCTGCCGGGTTCGGGGCCCTCCTCGTCCACTGCGTTGCCCGGCATCGCGGCACCGCAGCGTTGCGCCGCGTCCTTGATGTGCTCGACGAACCGGACCTGCAGCTGCTCGGCCAGCGACCGCACGTCGTCGCGGCGGCGTGGCCACGGGATCCCCGGCACCGGGATCGGCTCACCGAAGACCACGTCCATGCGCTGGCCCCGAGGCGGGACCCAGTCGATGGAGCGACCTGCCGCACGAGTGCCGAACACCGCGACCGGAACAATCGGTGCGCCGGTGACCAAGGCGAGGTAGGCCCAGCCGCGTTTGACGAACTCGCCGTCGCCCGCCCCGCGGCTGCCCTCGGGATAGATCGTGACCACCCTGCCGTCTCGCAGCAGCCGCACGGCGAGCCGCACCGCCCGAGGGTCGACCTCGAACCGGTCGAGGGGGATCTGACCGACCCGGTCCAGCAGCCAGCCGGTGCGACCCTCGAACATCTCCTGCTTCACCATCGCGTGCATGACCCGCGGCGACATCGCGGCCAGGACCGGGCCGTCGAGCCAGCCGACATGGTTGGGCGCCAGCAGCACCGGACCGCTCGTCGGCACCAGCTCGGACCGGTGCACGTGCAGGTCGTAGCGACGGCGGAACTCCCTGGCCGCGGCCGGACGCAGGACGCGCTGCAGCCACTCCGGCAGCGAGGGGACGCCGTCGGTGCGCGGCAGCTCCAGATGCGCCGACGTCACGACCCGCTCCGCCCCGGCGCGGCGGTCTGCGGCACCAGCGCGACCACCGCGTCGACCACCTCGTCGAGGCTGAGCGTGGTGGAGTCGATGACGACGGCGTCCTCCGCGACCGCCAGCGGTGAAACAGTGCGGGTGGAGTCCAGGGCGTCCCGGCGGGCCAGGTCGGCCTGGGTCGCGGCCACCCGGTCGACGGGTCCGCCGCGCTCGGCGGTCCGCCGGGCGGCCCGGGCCGACGCGTCGGCCACCAGATAGACCTTCACGTCGGCCGCCGGCGCTACGACAGTCCCGATGTCGCGGCCCTCGACGACGATGCCGCCGCCACCGATGGCGGCGCGCTGGAGCTTGACCAGCTGGGCGCGCACCGCAGGGACGGCGCTGACCGCCGAGACAGCCGCGGTGACCGCGTCGCCGCGGATCGGGCCGGAGACGTCGACTCCGTCGCAGACGATGGTGGGTGCCGCCGCGTCGGTGCCGGGAAGCACGCGTACGTCCGGGGCGACCCGTTCCACGGCGGTCGGGTCGTCGACGTCGACCCCACGCCGCAGCAGCGCCCAGGTCAGGGCGCGGTACATCGCGCCGGTGTCCAGGTAGCGCAGACCCAAGCGGGTTGCAACGCCCCGCGCGGTGCTCGACTTGCCGGACCCGGAGGGGCCGTCGACCGCGATGACCAGCGCACCCACGACTGCGTACTCCTTCACGAGTGGACCGACCAACCGCGCTCGGCCAGTGACCGGGCCAGCGTGGGGGCCGAGGTTGCCGTGACCACGATCTCGACCAGCCCCACCGGCCGGGTGGGGTCGTGGTCGATCCGCAGATCCTCGACGTTGACGCCCGATTGTCCCGCATCGGCGAACAGCTGCGCCAATCTCCCCGGGGCGTCCGGCACCGCGACGTAGAGCACGCTCTGCAGCGGGTCCCGTGCGCCGTGCTTGCCAGGAATCAGCCGCGTCCCGTCGACGCCCCGCTGCAAGAGCGTCTCCAGGACGGAGTCGCCGGCCAGGCCGGTCAGCAGCGCGTCCAACTGCGCCCGGACGGACTCCAGCAGGCCGCGCAGCTGCCCAGCGTTTGCGGCGACGATCTGCCGCCACAGCGCGGGGTCGCCGGCCGCCACGCGAGTGATGTCGCGCAGGCCCTGCCCGGCTAGCGCGAGGTGCTCAGGCGGGCAGCCCAGCAGGGACCCGGCGACGAGTGCGGCCATCAGGTGTGGCAGATGTGAGATCCGGGCCACCGCGGCGTCGTGGTCGGCTGGGGACAGCTCGACGACGGTGGCGCCGCAGGTGGTCGCCAGCGCGCGCACGGCAGCCGCGGCAGTCGGTGCGGAGCGCTGGTGGGGGGTCACGGCCCAAGCGCGGCCGTCGAACAGGTCCGCCGAGGCGGCCCACGGGCCGGACCGCTCGCTGCCGGCCATCGGATGGCTCCCGACGTAGCGAGCGGAGTCCTCGCCCGCCGCGGCCACCGCACTCAGCGGAGCCGCCTTGACGCTGCCGATGTCGGTGACGACCGCCTGCGGCCATTCGCGCAGCGCCTCGACGACGGCCGTGCCGAGTGCATCGGGCGGCACGGCGACCACCACCAGCCCGACGTCGCCCGGCGGCCGTACGGTTCCGGCACCCACCGACCGGGCGCCCTCGACATGACGGGCATCGTGGTCGCGTAGGTGAGCCACCACGCCGGCCCGGCCGAGCGCCAGTCCTACCGAGGCACCCATCAACCCGGTCCCCACCACGAGCACCGGCGTCGGCAGCGCCCCCGGGTCCCCCGGTCTCATAGCCCCGGCGCTGCCGGTCCATGCGGTCATCGGGTCGTGGCGTCATGCAAGGCGACCCGGGCGAGGTCGCGCCGCAGCCCGGCTGCGCCGTGCAGGTAGACGTGGGTGATCTCGGCTCGACTGAGCGCGGTCTCGACGTGCACGAGGATGCGTACCACGCGTGGCAGGCTGCCCTCGATCTCGAGCTCTCGGGCGCACAGCAGCGGTACGTCCACCAGTCCCAGCTGGCGGGCCGCATAGGCGGGGAACTCCGCGTGTACGTCGTCGGTAGCAGTGAAGATGATGCTGATCAGATCGTCGGTGCTCAGCGCGTTGTCGTCGAGCACCGCGCTGACCAGCTCGTTGACGCGTTCCAGCAGGTGGGCCCGCTCGTCGCGCTCGAGCTGGGTGGCGCCGCGGATGGCACGCACCGGCATGGCTCCTCCTCGGAAGACGGGCAACGACGCCGGTAGCCGGCGATGCGCCGGAGACAGCAGCCTGACGTGCCGCCAGCCTAGCGAGGGGCAGCGTCACAGACCGACGCTGTCCAGCAAGGTGCCAAGCTCGTCGGGAGTGAGCTCCCGCGTCGCGCCAGGACGCAGGTCGCGCAGGCGCAGGTTGCCGAAGGCGGTGCGGGTCAGCTGCTGCACCGGGTGGCCGACGGCGGCCAGCAACCGCCGGACTATCCGGTTGCGGCCCTCGTGGACCACCAGCTCGACGAGCGAGCGTCCGCCGTGGGTGGACCGTACGGTCATCGCGTCGGCGCGCACCGGGCCGTCGTCGAGGTCGATCCCGGCCAGCAGCGTGCGTACGGTGGTCGGCTTGACGGTGCCGGCTACCTGCGCGACGTAGGTCTTGGCGACGCCGAAGGATGGGTGCGCCAGCCGGTGCGTCAGCTCCCCGTCGTTGGTGAGCAGCAGCAGGCCGGCGGTGTCGGTGTCGAGCCGCCCGACGTGGAACAGCCGCTCGGGTCGAGCGGCGACCGCGTCGCCGAGCGCCGGCCGTCCCTGCGGGTCGCTCATCGTCGAGACCATCCCGGGGAGCTTGTTGAGCAGCAGGTAGACCGAGTCGCTGACCGGAGGCAGCCGGGCGCCGTCGACCCGGACGACGGCCATGCGGGGGTCGACCTTGGTGCCAAGCCGGGTCACGACCTTGCCGTCGACCTCCACGCAGCCGCCGAGCATCAGCTCCTCGCAACGGCGCCGGCTGGCGACCCCGGCCGACGCCAGCAGCTTCTGCAGCCGGACCAGCCCGTCGGCGTCCGGCTCAGCCATCCGTGTCCTCGGGCGGCGCACCGGCGCGGCGCTCACGCGGTGGCTCGTCGCCGTCGAGCTCGTCGCCGTCGAGCTCGTCGACGTCGGGCAGCAGCGGGGCGAGGTCGGGCAGCTCGTCCAGGCTGGCCAGACCCATCCGCTCGCAGAAGTAGCCGGTGGTCCGGTAGAGCACCGCGCCGCCCTCGTCGTCGGAGCCGGCCTCCCCGACCAGGCCGCGGGTCACCAGCGTGCGCATCACGCCGTCCACGTTGACGCCGCGGATCGCCGAGACCCGGCCGCGGCTGATCGGCTGCCGGTAGGCGACCACCGCGAGAGTCTCCAGCGCGGCCGCCGTGAGGCGGGCCTGCTGGCCGCCGACGACGAACCGCTCGACCGCCGGCGCGTACGCCTCCCGGGTGTAGAACCGCCAGCCGCCCGCCACGTTGCGCAGCTCGAAGCCCCTGCCGTCGGCGTCGTAGCCGGCCGTCAGCCCGGCGAGCGCCGCCTCGACATCGGCGACGGGATGGGCGACGGCGGCGGCCAGCGTCGGCGCGTCGAGCGGCGCATCGGCCACCATCAGCACCGCCTCGAGAGCCGGCGAGAGCTCGAGCAGCCCCAGCTCCAGCTCGGGGTCGACGGCGGGGTAGCCGGCGGGGTGGCCGGCGGGGTCGACGGCGGGGTAGCCGGCGGGCGGGTCAGTCATCCGAGCCATCCTCCGGTACGGCTGCGAGCCCGCTCGGACGGAGGTGGGGCGCCGCCGTACCGTCGAACTCCTCGCTCACCTCGACGTCGTCGTCGCCGCCGGTCCAGCGCACATGCAGCTCACCGAGCGGGTCGGCCTGGTCGAAGGTGACGGCGCCCTCGTGGAACAGCTCGAGCAGAGCCAGGAACCTGGCAACTGTGGTCAGCGTGTCCGGTGCGTCTGCAGTGAGTGCGCGAAACGTCGTGGTCGTCGTGCGGCGCAGCCGTTGCACCAGGAGCGCAGCCTGCTCGCGGACACTCACCGTGGTGGTGTGTGCGTGGGCCAGTGAGAGCACGGGCGTCGGCTTGGCGGTGAGCGCCCTGGCCGCCAGCTCGGCGAACGAGTCGCGCCCGAGGCTGATCAACACCTCGGGGAGCAGGGCGGCGAACCGGGGCTCGAGCGACACCGCGCGGGGGTGGCGGTGCTGCTGAGCGGCCAAGCGCACGCCGAACGACGCCGCAACCTGCTTGAACGCGCGGTACTGCAGGAGCCGGGCGAACAACAAGTCACGGGCCTCCAGCAGCGCCAGGTCGTCCTCGTCCTCGACCGTGGCCTGCGGCAGCAACCGGGCCGCCTTCATGTCGAGCAAGGTGGCGGCGACCACCAGGAACGAAGACGTCTGCTCGAGCTCGCCGGTGCGCCCAAGGGACCGGGTGTGGGCCAGGAACTCGTCAGTGACGGTGCTGAGCGCCACCTCGGTGATGTCGAGCCTGTGCCTGGCGATCAGGCCGAGCAGCAGGTCGAACGGTCCCTCGAAGACGTCGAGGTGCACGTCGATCGACGTCGCCGGCTCGACCGCGACGTCGTTCATCGACCAGTCACGAGGCGGTCAGCCGACGCACCAGGTCGGAGTCGGCTCCCCGCTCGACGAGGTCGGCGAGTGCGATGGCCACCGCTTCGCGCACCACTCGCCCGCGGTCCACGGCGCCGCCGAGCTCACGGCGGAGCACCAGGCGGGCGTGCTCGAGCTCCAACAGCTCGTCCGCGCTGATGTAGACCGTCATCTTCTCGTTGTGGCGGACCCGCCCGGTGCCGCGCCGGTCGGGCGCCGTGCCCTCGGGTGGCGCCGCCTGGCGTGCCGCAGGCTCGGGTGGCGCGGAAGGCGGCGGCGTCGGTTCAGCCGCCGTCGGACCGGCCGACCCGGCATCGGCACGCGGGGCGACCGCCGCCGTGGCGCGGAACAGCTCGTCAGCGCCGGGCAGGCTCACTCGGCGTGGCAACGGGCCCACACCTCCCGGGCGAGCTGCCGGTAGTTGTCGGCGGCGCTCGAGGCCGGCGCGTACTCGGTGATCGGCTCACCGGCCACGGTGGAGTCGGAGAACTTGACCGTGCGCCGGACCACCGTGTGGAAGACCGTCTCGCCCCATCCGTTGACCAGGGTCTGCATGACCTCGCGACCGTGCAGCGTGCGCCCGTCGTACATGGTTCCCAGCAGACCGATGATGTGCAGCCTCGGGTTGAGCCGGTCGCTGACCCGGTCGATGGTGTCCTTGAGCAGAGCGACGCCGCGCAGCGCGAAGTACTCGCACTCGAGCGGGACGATGACTCCGTCGGCGGCGGTGAGCGCGTTGATCGTCAGCAGACCGAGTGAGGGCTGGCAGTCGATGAGGATCACGTCGTAGTCGGCCAGCGCCGGTCGCAGCACGCGCGAGAGCGTCGACTCGCGGGCGACCTCGTTGACCAGCTGCACCTCGGCGGCCGACAGGTCGATGTTGGAGGGCACCAGGTCCATGCCCGGCACGTCGGTCTTGCACAGCACGTCCTCGAGGCTGACGCCTGGCTCCATGAGCAGGTTGTAGATGCTGAGCTGGAGATCACCGGGGTTGAGCCCGAGACCGACCGACAGCGATCCCTGCGGGTCGAAGTCGACGAGCAGCACCCGTCGCCCCAGCTCAGCCAGTGCCGCTCCCAGGTTGATCGCCGTCGTCGTCTTGCCGACGCCACCCTTCTGGTTGCACATGGCGATCACCTGCGCCGGACCGTGACGGGTCAATGCCGGCGGGTCGGGGAAGCGCCGAACCGGCCGTCCGGTGAGACCGAGCTCCGGCGCGGCGGCGGCGATCTCCGGTTGCGGGGCGCCGGTGGCCTCCTCGGTGAGCACCGCAGGAGCTGGGGACCCGGCCAGCGGCTGCTCTTCCCGGTAGCTGGAGGCATCCACTGCGGTCTCGACTCCGTCCTGCGCAAAGGCAACGCCAAGTCGACAACGCGACTCGATCGCGGAAGCCTAGGCGCTGCTCCGACCGACCGGCAAGGCAGCCGAGCCCGGCTGCCGGTGCCTGTGCACGGGCTCCGGCAGCGGATGCACAGCCGGATCGTTGCCTGGGGATGAAGCTGTGGACCGCCGAGCTCAGCGCACGACGATGACCGCGTCGCCGCGCGGGATCAGCTCCCCGACCACCGGATGCCCAGGGATCGAGCCGGCGATCAGCAGTCCGCCCGAGGTCTGCGCGTCGGCGAGCATCAGCAGCTCGTCGTCGTCGACACGCGCCTCGAGGTACGGGCGTACGAAGTCAAGGTTGCGCTTGCTGCCTCCGGGCACGAAGCCTTCGGCCAGCGAGGCGCGCGCGCCCTCGAGGTAGGGCACGGCGGCGGCGTCGACCACCGCACTCACCCCGCTCGCCCGCGCCAGCTTGACGAGGTGGCCGAGCAGCCCGAACCCCGTGATGTCGGTGGCGCAGGTTATGCCATGGGCCAGCGCGGCCCGGGACGCGTCCCGGTTGAGGCGGGTCATCGTATCGACGGCCTCGGGGAACAGCTCGCCGGTCGCCTTGTGCCGGTTGTTGAGCACGCCGAGACCAAGCGGCTTGGTCAAGGTCAGCGGCGTTCCCGGCCGGCCGGTGTCGTTGCGCAGCAGCCGCGCGGGGTTCGCCAGACCGGTGACCGCCAACCCGTACATCGGCTCGGGTCCCTCGACGCTGTGGCCCCCGCCGACCAGGCAGGCGGCCTCTGCACAGACGTCGGCCCCGCCACGCAGCACCTCGGCGGCCAGCTCCATCGGCAGTAGCGCCCGGGGCCAGCAGAGCAGGTTGAGCGCCACCAACGGCTCACCGCCCATGGCGTAGACGTCGGACAGCGCGTTGGCCGCGGCGATCCGGCCCCAGTCGGAGGCGTCGTCGACGACCGGGGTGAAGAAGTCGGTAGTCGCGATCACCGCCCGCTCGGGCCCGATGCGTACCGCCGCAGCGTCGTCACCGGTTGCCGGTCCGACCAGCAGGTCGCCGGCGCCGGGCTGGGCGTCGAGACCCAGGCCGCCGAGGACCGCCTCCAACTCGCCGGGCGGCACCTTGCAGGCACAGCCGCCGCCCGACGCGTACTGCGTCAGCCGAAACGATGCGCTGGGCGGGCCCCCGATCACAGCCGCACTCTAGCGCCCTCCGCCGATCCGTGAGTTGTCGACCGCCCATCCGTGAGTTGTCGACCGCTCATCCGGAAGTTGACACCTCCTGCGCAGCCGTCGACGGCTACCGGGCGGCGGAGCTCTCGCTGGCGGCCTTGCTGCTGAGCCGCTCGCGTTGAGGAATCACGACGTACTTGGGATCCTCAGCCGAGGCGATCCCGGCACCGAAGATCCCGAACCGGGTCAGCACCGAACCGCCGACCAGCGCCGCCCCGGACAGCCGGGAGAGCAGCTGCGAGCGACCGCCCAGCGCCGCCCCGACGCCCCCCGCAGCGGTCAGCACGCGGGCGGCACGCAGCAGCCGTCCCGGCCGGCCCTGCGTGTACGGCTCGGAGTGCATGCCAAGGCGGCGCAGCATCCGCTCGCTCACTAGGAGCTCACCGATCGCACCCGTAGCAGCCAGCCGTCGCGCCGGGCCCGCTTGTCGGGTGGGGACCGCCGTCATCGCGATGCCGCCGGCCGCCGCCGCTCCGCTGCCGGCGAAGACGAAGGGCAGCTCGCGGTGCGCCTCGTGCCAGGCCGGCACCGCTGTGTTGCAGAGCAGCGCGGCGGTGTAGGTGGTCAGCGGCGGCCCCAAGGCGGCCGCACCGACACCGGCCAGGCGGCCGAGCGGCCTGGCGATACCGGTGACCTCCGAAGCGGCTGCCGCCGAGGCGAGGCTGGCAAAGGGCGCCAGGATCCAGGAGCCGACCGAGAGTGGCGACGTCGGCTTGAAGACGCGCAGCATGTGCAGGAAGCGCGCGGGCCGTCCCAGGTCGTGGACCAGCGCGATCGCGCCGAGCCCGGCGCCGGCGGCAGCTGTGATCCGGGCAGCGCGGCGCAGGGCGGGCAGGCCGACGAGGGCCGCGCCTTCGGCCAGCACCGACGACGCGCCGGCTGCTCCACCGAGGAAGAGGTAGAGCGGCACGTCCGGCTGCTTCCACGTCGGCTTCTTGAGAATCGGCCGCCCGTAGTAGGAACGGAAGTCCGCTTCGGGGACCAGCTCGGGCTCGCGCCTCACCGGCGGCTCCCGACGAAGGCACCGGCGCCGGCGGCGAGCAGGGTCAACGCCGCCGCGCCCACGTGCCGCCAGATCGACGGCAGGTCCCGGGTGGTCACGACCGGGTCCGGCGGCAAGCCGTAGACCTCCGGCTCGTCGAGCAGCAGGAAGAACGCACCGTCACCGCCGACGCCGTCCGTGGGATCCCGGCCGTAGAGCCGAGCGACGTCGACGCCTCTGGCGTGCAGCTCCTCGACCCGGCGGTCGGCCCGCTCCCGCAGCTCGTCCAGAGCGCCGAACTGGATCGACTGGGTCGGACACGCCTTGGCACACGCCGGCTGCTCGCCGTCGCGCAGGCGGTCGTAGCACAGCGTGCACTTGAAGACCCGGCCGTCTTCCTTGCGCTGGTCGATCACCCCGTAGGGGCAGGCGGGTACGCAGTAGCCGCAGCCGTTGCAGATGTCCTCCTGCACGACGACTGTGCCGAACTCGGTCCGGAACAACGAACCCGTCGGGCAGACGTCGAGGCACGCGGCATGCGTGCAGTGCTTGCAGACGTCGGACGACATGAGCCAACGCACCTCGGTGTCGACCGACTCCGCGGCTTGCGGGTCTGGCGCGCCGAAGCTCGGCATCCCGAGGTCGGTCGTGCGGGGTGCCGGTGGCTCACCACCCAGGACTGGCGCGACCGGCGCCGTCTGCTCGACGAAGGCGACGTGCCGCCAAGTGTCCGCGCCCAGCTCCACGCTGTTGTCGTAGGACATGCCGGTCAGCAGCAGACCGTCCTCCGGCACGCCGTTCCACTGCTTGCAGGCCACCTCGCACGCCTTGCAGCCGATGCAGATGCTGGTGTCGGTGAAGAAGCCCATGCGCTGCGGTGGCTGGGCGTAGCCGGCCTCCTGTGCCACGTCGTGCAGCGGACCGGACAGTCGGTTCCTCATGCGCTGTCGCCCTCCTCGATGCCGGCCCGGCGGCGGTAGTCCGCGACGTACGCGACCAGCTCGGGGCCGCGCGGGCGGCGTCCAGGCCGGATGTCACACGTGCCGACCTTGTCCTGGATGCGCACGTTGGGGTCGACGGTCACGTTGACCAGGTCGTTGGCGGCGTCGCCCGTCGACAGCCCGTTGCCCCCCCAGTGGTAGGGCAGCCCCACCTGGTGGATGACCCGGTCGGCCACCCGCAGCGGCCGCATCCGGTCGGTGACCAGCACCCGTGCCTCGATCGCGGCCCGGGAGGACACGATCGTGGCCCAGCCGCCGTTCTGCAGGCCGCGCTCGGCCGCCAGGGCCGCGGACACCTCGCAGAACATCTCGGGCTGCAGCTCGGAGAGGAACGGCAGGGTACGGCTCATGCCGCCAGCCGTGTGGTGCTCGGTCAGCCGGTAGGTGGTGAACACGTAGGGGAAGACCTCGCTCGACGACGGGTTCAGCGGGTTGTAGGGATGTCGGTAGCCGTGGCGCAGCGGGTTGGCCTGCTGCTCGGGGTACAGCGGGTTGCGCACCGGGGACTCCGGCGGCTCGTAGTGGGCGGGCAGCGGCCCGTCGGCGAGCCCGGTCGGCGCGTACAGCCACGCCTTGCCGTCGGTCTGCATGATGAACGGGTCGCGTCCCCCGATCGCGTCGGGACCCTTCGCGCCTTCCTCGGGGACGTGGTCCGGCGGTCGGTCCGGGATGAAGTCGGGCACGTCATGCCCGGTCCACTTCCCCTGCTCGGCGTCCCACCAGACGTAGGCCTTGCGCTCGCTCCACGGCCGGCCGTCGGGGTCGGCGGAGGCCCGGTTGTAGAGGATGCGCCGATTGGCCGGCCAGGCCCAGCCCCACTCGGCGGCCACCCAGTCCTGCTCGCTGCCGGGTTTGCGGCGGGCCGCCTGGTTCACGTCGTCGGCATAGGCGCCGCAGTAGATCCAGCATCCGCACGACGTGGACCCGTCGTCGCGCAGCTGGGTGTACCCACTCAGCGCGGCCCCGTCGATGTCGGTCCCGTTGATCTCGCGCAGCACGGCTTCGGCACTCGGCTCCCCGCCGTCGACCAGCGGGTAGTCCCACGTCAGGTCCAGCAGCGGGCGGTCGCGATCCGAGGTCGAACCGGCCACCTTCGCCCGCAGGCGCTTGCCGAGCTCGTGGTAGAACTCCAGCTCGCTGGTCGCCTCCCCCGGCGGGTTGACGGCCTTGTGGTGCCACTGCAGCAGGCGCTGGGTGTTGGTGAACGAGCCGGACTTCTCGGTGTGGGCGGCAGCCGGCAGGAAGAACACCTCGGTGCCGATGTCCTCGGCACGCATCTCGCCGGTCTCTACCTCGGGACCGTCCTTCCAGAACGTCGCGGACTCGACCATCACCAGGTCGCGGACCACGAGCCAGTCGAGGTTGGCGAGGCCGAGCCGCTGCAGGCGCCCGTTGGCCGAGCCGATCGCCGGGTTCTCCCCGACCAGAAAGTACCCCTTGACCTTGCCGGCGATCTGGTCGAGCACGGTCTGGTAGGTCCCGTGGTCGCCGGTCAGCCGTGGGAGGTAGTCGAAGCAGAAGTCGTTGTCGGCGCGCGCGGCTGCTCCCCAGTACGCCTTGAGCAGGCTCACTGTGTAGGCCCGCACGTTGCCCCAGAAACCGGTGACGCCGGCGTCGGGGGCGACGTAGTCGTCCAGGCTCACGTCCTGCTCGGCGTTCGGCATCGGCAGGTAGCCCGGCAAGATGTTGTAGAGCGTCGGGATGTCGGTCGAGCCCTGGATGCTCGCGTGGCCGCGCAGCGCCAGGATGCCGCCGCCGGGCCGGCCGATGTTGCCCAGCAGCAGCTGCAGGATCGACGCCGTGCGGATGACCTGCACGCCGGTGCTGTGGTGGGTCCAGCCCACCGCGTAGGCCAGGGCAGTCGTGCGCTCCCGCCCACTGTTGGCGGTCACGGCGTCCGCGACCCGCGCGAACTGCTCGGGTGGCACTCCGCAGACCTCCTGCACCAGCTGCGGTGTGTAGCGCGCGAAGTGCCGCTTGAGGATCTGGTAGACGCAGCGCGGGTGCTGCAGCGTCTCGTCCAGCTTCGGCTTGTGGGGGACGACCGGGCCGCCGGAGCCCGCGGCCTCCGACCTGCTGGACTGGTGCCCGGAGTGGGCCTCAGCACTGTCCTCGCCGCCACCGCCTTCGCCGTCGTCGTCGGGCCCCTCGTACTGCCACGACGTGGTGTCGTAGTGGCCGGTCTCCGGGTCGAACCCGCTGAACAGGCCCTGCAGGTCCTCGGTGTCGCGGAAGTCCTCGTCGATGATGGCTGCGGCGTTGGTGTAGGCGACGACGTAGTCGCGGAAGTCGAGCTCGTGCGTCAGCACGTGGTTGACCAGCGCGCCGAGAAAGGCGATGTCGGTGCCGGCGCGGATCGCCACGTGCTGGTCCGCGACCGCGGACGTACGCGTGAACCGGGGGTCGACGTGGATGATCGTCGCGCCACGCTGCTTGGCCTCCATCACCCACTGGAAGCCGACCGGGTGGTTCTCGGCCATGTTGGAGCCCTGGATGAGGATGCAGTCAGCCTCGGCCAGGTCCTGCTGGAAGGTCGTGGCGCCTCCGCGGCCGAACGAGGCCCCCAGACCGGGGACCGTGGAGCTGTGTCAAATGCGCGCCTGGTTCTCGATCTGCACCGCGCCCAGGGCGGTGTAGAGCTTCTTCATGAGGTAGTTCTCCTCGTTGTCGAGGGTCGCTCCTCCCAGACTGGCCAGGCCCATCGTGCGGCGCGTGCGCTTGCCGTCCACGAACTCCTGCCAGCCGGCGTCACGAGCCGCCAGCACCCGGTCGGTGATCATGTCCATCGCGGTGTCGAGCTCGAGATCCTCCCACTCGGTCGCGTACGGCCGGCGGTAGCGCACCGTCGTCACGCGCTGCGGGGAGGTGACCAGCTGGGTGCTCGCACTGCCCTTGGGGCACAGCCGCCCACGTGAGATCGGGCTCGCCGGGTCACCCTCGATCTGGGTGACCCGACCGTCCTCGACGTAGACCTTCTGGCCGCAGCCGACCGCGCAGTAGGGGCAGACCGAGTCGACCACCCGGTCGGCGGTGGCCGTGCGGGGACGCAGCGCCTCGGTGTGTTTCGACCGCGCGGCGGTGCCGCGTCCCAAGGAGTCGGCGCCGGTGGCCTGACGCAGGACCGGCCACGACTCGATCCAGGTGCGCGCGCCCATCTGAGTTGCTCCTGTCGCTGGTGCTGCGGGGAGGAGGTACGCCGGTGCGGGCCAGCCTAAACCTGAAGCCGGCCAGGCGCTCGGGCGCAACACCCGGCCGCCTTCGGACCGCCGAGTGGCGCATCGTCGTCGTCCAGAGCGCGCTGAGCCGACGACCTTGCGCCACTCGACCGTGCCGGCGCCGCCGGCCGCGTCCTCGGCGCTGCGCCTACTATGCGGTCGGAGGCGTACCTCGTCTGGTGATGGGCGCGGTCTTCAAAACCGACGTGGCCGAGCAGCTCGGTCAGGCGGGTTCGATTCCCGTCCGCCTCCGCCGCAGTGCTCATCGACCCTGCCTAGGCTGGCGGCCATGGACGATCCGCGGCGCCGGGTGCCCGCGACGCACGAGCTGCTTGGCGACCCGCGGCTGGTCGAGGCCCGCCGGCGCCTGGGGGCGGCTGTGGTGAAAGCTGCCGTACGCGCGGCTCAGGAGACCTGTCGTCGCGGCGACCTGGCGACGCGGGACGTCGCAGACGCTGCAGTGGCCGCACTGCCGCGGGCGAGCAGCTCGCTGCGGAAGGTCCTGAACGCCACCGGCGTGCTCGTGCACACGAACCTCGGTCGGGCCCCGCTGTCCACCGCTGCGACGCAGGCGCTGACCGAGGCGGCCGGCGCGACCGACGTGGAGCTCGACCTGTCGACCGGGCGGCGGGCCGGCCGCGGACGGGGTGCGCTGGCGGCGCTGGCGGCAGCCGTACCGGACGCCGAGGCGGTGCACGTGGTCAACAACGGCGCCGCCGCCCTCGCCCTGGTGACCGCGGCCCTGGCCGGCGGCCGCGAGGTGGTGGTCGCCCGCGGGGAGCTGGTCGAGATCGGTGACGGCTTCCGCATCCCTGAGCTGCTCGAGTCGGCAGGGGCGCGGCTGCGCGAGGTGGGCACGACGAACCGCGTCAGCCGTGAGGACTACGCGGCCGCGATCGGTCCCAGCACCGGCTTCCTGCTCAAGGTGCACCCGTCCAACTTCGTGGTCAGCGGCTTCACCTCCGCCGTTCGGGTCGAGGCGTTGGCCACGCTGCCGGCGCTGGTCGTCGCCGACATCGGGTCCGGGCTGCTGGCGCCGCATCTCCGGCTCCCCGATGAGCCCGACGCGGCGAGCGCGTTGCGGGCCGGCGCCGACGTGGTGACTGCCTCCGGCGACAAGCTGCTCGGGGGCCCGCAGTGCGGGCTGCTGCTCGGGTCGGCGGAGCTGGTCCACCGGGCGCGTCGCCATCCCCTGGCCCGGGCGCTGCGCGTGGACAAGCTGACGTTCGCTGCGCTGGAGGCGACGCTGTGCGGGCCGGTGCCGCCGGTGCTCGCCACGCTGGGTGCCGACCCGGACGCGCTGTTGGGCCGCTGCCGGTCGATCGCCGCTGCCCTGGCCCACGCCGGGGTCGCCGCCCGTGCCGAGAGGTCGCTGGCGGTGGTCGGCGGTGGTGGCGCGCCCGGCGTCGAGCTGGCCAGCGCAGCGGTGTGCCTGCCGGCCGGTCTCGCCGACCGGCTCCGGATCGGCGACCCGCCCGTCCTGGGCAGGGTGGAGCACGGACAGCTGCTGCTCGACGTGGCTGCAGTCGACCCGGCCGACGACGAGGAGCTGGCCCGCGCCGTTGTGGCGGCTGCTCGAGCGGTCGCGATCGGCCCCCAGGCCCCGCCCCCCGGCAGGACCGCGGCACCGTCGAGCGGGCGGGCCTGAGCGGTGTACGTCTTCGCCACGGCCGGCCACGTCGACCACGGCAAGTCCGCCCTCGTCGAGGCGCTCACCGGCACCCACCCCGACCGGCTCGCCGAGGAACGCCGCCGCGGGCTCACCATCGAGCTCGGCCACTGTGCGACGACCCTGCCGCGGGTCGGCGACGTGGCCTTTGTCGACGTGCCCGGCCACGAGCGGTTCGTGCCGACCATGCTGGCCGGCGTCGGCCCGGTCCCCGCGGTGCTCTTCGTGGTGGCCGCCGACGACCCGTGGATGCCACAGGCGGCTGAGCACCTGGCCGCCCTCGACGCCCTGGGAGTACGTCACGGAGTGCTCGTCGTCACTCGCTGCGACCTCGCCGACCCCGAGCCGGTCGCCGCCCGGGCGGCCGCGGAGCTGGCGGGCACCTCCCTGGCGGGACTGCCCGTGGTGTGCGTGAGCGCCCGCACGGGACGGGGGGTCGCCGAGCTGGCGACGACGCTGGCCGAGGTGACCCGCACGCTCCCACCTCCGGTGCTCGACACCGACGTGCGCCTGTGGGTCGACCGCAGCTTCACCCGGCCGGGAGCCGGGACCGTCGTGACCGGCACGCTGGCAGCCGGGGCGATCCACGTCGGGGACCGGCTCGCCTGCGGGGAGCAGTCCGTACGCGTGCGGGGCCTGCACTCGCTGGGTCGGGCCGCCGAACAGGTTTGCGCCGTCGCCCGCGTCGCCGTGGCTGTGGGCAGCAGCCCACCATCCGCGCTGCACCGCGGGAGCGCCCTGGTCACGGTAGGCGCGTGGCACTCGACCAAGGTGGCCGACGTGCGCCACGACGGTCCGCCGCTGCCGGAGCGGCCGGTGCTCCATCTCGGCACCGCGGCGGTGGGCTGCCGGGTCCGTCCGCTCGGTGGAGGTGCGGTGCGCCTGCTGCTGGAGCAGCCCTTGCCGTTGCGTACCGGCGACCGGCTGCTACTGCGCGACCCGGGAAGCCGGTCGTTGCAGGGAGTGAGCGTGCTCGACCCCGATCCGCCGGCGCTGTCGCGCCGGGGAGCCGCAGCCGCCAGGGCGCGGGCGCTGGCCGACTCCCCCGCCGCGCCGGACCTGGCCGACGAGCTCCGGCGCCGCGGCGTCGTCCGCCGGTCGGTGCTGCGGCGGCTCGGCGTGCCGACACTGGACGCTGACCGGCTCTGCGTCGGCTCCGGCGACTGGCTGGTCGACCGCCGGCTGGTGCCGGACCTGCAGGAGCGGCTACGGCGTCTCGTCGCCGACTACGCGACCACCTCTCCGCTCGACCCCGGCCCGCCTGCGGGAGCTGTCGCCCGCGCTCTGGACCTTCCGGACGAGAGCCTGCTCGCCCCGCTGTTGCCGACGGAGCTGCAGCTGCGAGCCGGTCGGGTGACCGGTCGTCAACAGGCAACCTTGCCGGAGGAAGTGGAGGAAGCGCTGCGTCGGCTGGCCGCGGAGCTGGCCGGCCGCCCGTTCGCCGCTCCCGCACACGACCGGCTGCTCGCCCTGGGGCTCGACGCAGCTGCGGTGGGAGCGGCGCGTCGGGCCGGTCGGCTGCTCGTCCTCGCCGAGGGGGTGGTCCTGCTGCCGGGCGCCGACGGGCAAGCTGTCACTCGGCTGGCCGCGCTACCGCAGCCGTTCACAGTCAGCGAGGCCCGCGTCGCCCTGGCCAGCTCACGACGGGTGGTCCTGCCGCTGCTCGCCCTGCTCGACCGCTCCGGGCGGACCCGCAGGCTGCCCGACGACCGCCGGATGGCCCTCGGCTGAGCTCGACTCACCCACGCGCGCGCGGGTGCGCGGTCGCATAGACCTCGCGCAGCTTGTCGACGGTGACCAGCGTGTAGACCTGCGTCGTGGTCACCGAGGCGTGGCCCAGCAGCTCCTGGACGACGCGTACGTCAGCGCCACCGTCGAGGAGATGGGTGGCGAAGGAGTGCCGCAGCGTGTGCGGGGAGACCTCCGCCGCGACGCCGGCCCGCTGGGCTGCCTTGCCGAGCACCGCCCACGCGCTCTGTCGCGACAACCTGCCGCCGCGGGCGTTGAGAAAGACCGCCGGCGTCCCCCGGCCGGCGGTCACCATTCCCGGCCGAACGCGTACCAGATACGCGCCGACCGCGCTGCATGCGTAGGAGCCGAGCGGCACAACGCGCTGCTTGCCGCCCTTGCCCGACAGCAGCGCCGCTCCGTCCTGGAGGTCCACGTCGTCGAGGTCGAGCCCCACTGCTTCGGAGATCCGGGCCCCGGTGCCGTAGAGCAGCTCGAGCAACGCCCGGTCGCGCAGCGCTAGCGACGTGCCCGCGGCGCCGGCCGCCTCCAGGATCGCCGCCACGTCGGCGACACTGAGTGCTTTGGGCAGCCGCTTGGCCGGCGTCGGTGGCCGCACTTCGGCGGATACGTCGGCCTCGACCAGCCGCTCGCGCAGCGCGAAGCGGTGCAGACCGCGGACGGCGACGACCGTGCGGGCCGCACTTGCCGCGCTCAGTGGGAGGTGTGCCGGACCGCCCTCTCGAAGCGCCGCCAGGAACGCCGCGACGTCGGCCTC
>JBBSGC010000025.1:0-19180 GCA_038254525.1 Propionibacteriales bacterium
GCCGGGTCGAGGTTCGCTGCGCGACCTGTGGCTCACACCTGGGGCACGTGTTCGACGGCGAGGGCTACGGCACGCCCACCGACCAGCGCTACTGCATCAACTCGGTCTCGATGACCCTGGAGCCCAACGAGGGCTGACGCCGCTCAGGGCAGCGCGGCGAGGATGTCGGCGATGCCGCGACGACGACCGGTGAAAAACGGCACCTCCGCACGGACGTGCCGTCGCGCGCGGCTGGCCCGCAGCGCGCGCATCAGGTCCACGATTCGGTGCAGCTCGTCGGCCTCAAAGGCCAGCAGCCACTCGTAGTCGCCCAGCGCAAAAGCAGCCACCGTGTTGGCCCGCACGTCCTGGTAGTCACGAGCCTGCAGGCCGTGCTCCCGGAGCATGTCGCGACGCTGGTCCGCCGGCAGCAGGTACCACTCGTAGGAGCGCACGAACGGGTAGACGCACAGGTAGTCGAGCGGCTCCTCACCGGCGAGGAACGCCGGCACGTGACCCCGGTTGAACTCGGCTGGGCGGTGCAGCCCCAGCTGGCTCCAGACCGGCGCCAGATGGGCGCCGAAGGCGGTGCGGCGGAAGCGGTTGTACGCCTCCTGCAACGACTCGGCCGCCTCCGCATGCCACCAGATCATCAGGTCGGCGTCGGCCCGCAGCCCACTGACGTCGTAGGTGCCGCGAACCGTGACGCCCTTCGCGGCCAGCTGCTCGAGCAGGCCGTCCACCTCGTCGGCCTGACCGGAGCGGCCGCAGTCCCCCAGCGTCCGCGCCAGCCGGAACACCGACCACATCGTGTATCGGATCGTGTCGTTGGCGTCGGGAGTGCCGGTCGCCTGGTCGCTGGCGGGTCCGGACTGCGGATTGCTGGGGCTCATGCCCGCATTGTCGCGCGCTCGGCCAGCGCGTCGACTACCCGGGCAGCGGCACGCTGCCCGTCGGCAACGCACGCGGCCACCCCGATGCCGTCGTAGGCGGCCCCGCACAGCTCCAGGCCGTCCACCTCGGCGACCGCGGCCCGGATGCGCTCCACCCGACCACGGTGGCCCACCAGGTACTGCGGAAGGCCGCCACCCCATCGGGTGACGCGCGCGTCGAGCAGCCGGTCGGGCAACCCGACGGCGGCGGCCAGGTCGGCGACCGCCAGGGCGACCAGCTCCGCGTCGTCGCGCTGCAGCAGAGCCTCCTCGCCGTGGCGTCCGAGCGAGGCCCGCACCACGACGGCCTCCCCGGCGGCCGCCAGCCAGGACCACTTGCTTGACGAGAACGTCGCGGCCTTGACCGCCCGCGCGTCGACCGGCGGCACGAGGAAGCCGGTTCCTGCCAGCCGCTGGCGCAGGCCCGCGACCGGGTAGGCGAGAGTCACCACCGCGACGCTCGCGTACGGGATGCGGCGCAGCTCGCCCGCGACGCCGGCAGCCACGCCGGCCAGCAGCCGGGCGGCCGGGGCGGCCGGCACCGCGAGCACCACCGCGTCGGCGTCCAGCAGCTGCGGCGTCCTGGTCGGTCCGGCCACCACCTGCCAGCGCCCGGCAGCCGGCCGGAGCAGCTCGCGGACCATCGTCTCGGTGCGGATGTCCGCGCCGCTGGCCGCCGCGACCGCCTGCGGCAGCCGGCCAACGCCGCCGACGATGCCGGCGAACACCGGCTCAGGCGAGGATGCAGCCCGCTGCGCCAGCCGTTCGCGAGCTGCCAGAAACAGCGGCCGGCCGGAGCCCACCAGTGCCGACACCTGTGGGGCCGCCGCGGCCAGGGACAGCTGCCGTGCATGGCCGGCGTAGACGCCACCCAGCAACGGCTCGACAAGGCGGTCTGTCACCTCGGCCCCGAGCAGGCGGGACACGCAGTCGCCGACGCTCACCGCGTCGGCAGCCTCTGGCGAGCGTGGCCCCAGCGCCGGCAGGAGCGCACCGGCCCATGCCCGCCGCAGGCCAGGTCGCGACAGGATCCCCGAGGTCCGCAGCGCGGGCAGGTCCACCGGCAGCCCCAGCACCGTCGACGGCATCGGCCGCACCGCCCCGCGCGTCCAGATGCCTGAACCGACCGGCTCGGGATGGCGCAGGTCGTCGCCCAGCCCCACGTCGCGTGCCAGCGTCACCGCCTCGGGCCGGCGGTTCAGCAGCGCCTCGGCTCCTGCGTCGACCGGGAGGCCGGCGACGTCGCTTACGAGCAGCTTGCCCCCCACGCGCGCGGAGCCCTCGAGCACGGTCACGCGCAGCGGTAGCCGACGGTGTGTCGCCAACCGGTGAAGCTGATGAGCGGCGGCGAGACCGCTGATGCCGCCACCTATGACGACGACGTGCAACCGCTCTGCCGAGAGGCTCACGCCGGGGGCTGGGCCGAGTAGTCGTGCACGAAGTCGACCAGCCGGGTCAGCGCGTCCGGGTCGGTGGCCGGGTGGACGCCGTGCCCCAGGTTGAAGATGTGACCGGGCGCCGCACGGCCGGCGTCGATGGCCTTGGCCGCCTCGGCGTGCACGATCTCGGCGGGGGCGAACAGCAGCGCCGGGTCGAGGTTGCCCTGCAGGGCGTTGCCCGGTCCGATCCGCCGGGCCGCCTCGTCGAGCGGCACCCGCCAGTCGACGCCAACGACGTCGGCCCCAGCGTCGCCCATCAGCGCCAGCAGCTCGCCGGTGCCGACCCCGAAGTGGATGCGCGGGACGCCCAGGTCGGCCACCCCGGCCAGCACCGACGCCGAATGCGGTTGCACGAACCGCAGATAGTCCGATGGCGACAGCGCGCCGGCCCATGAGTCGAACAGCTGGACCGCCCGCGCTCCCGCCTCCACCTGAACGCGGAGAAACGCTCCGGCGATCGCCGCGAGCCGGGAGAGCAAGGCATGCCACAGATCCGGCTCGCCGTGCATGAGCGCCTTGGTGCGCGCGTGGTCCTTCGAGGGACCACCCTCCACCAGGTAGGACGCCAGCGTGAACGGCGCACCCGCGAAGCCGATGAGGGGCACCCCGCCATCTTCGGCGCCTCGCAGCTGCGCCAGCTGGGCGACCAGCTCGCGGACTGCCGCACTGACGTACGCGACGTCCTCGGACTGCAGCGGGCGCAGGCGCTCCAGATCTCGCGGCGTGGTGAACCGCTCGGCCACCACCGGACCGGTGCCGGGCACGATGTCGAGGTCGACGCCGACTGCCTTGAGCGGCAAGACGATGTCGGAGAAGAGGATCGCCGCGTCGACGCCGTGTCGGCGCACCGGCTGCATGGTGATCTCGACGACGAGGTCGGGGCGCATGCATGAGTCGAGCATCGCCACCCCCTCGCGCAGCGCGCGGTACTCGGGCAGCGAACGCCCGGCCTGACGCATGAACCAGACCGGCAGGTGTGGCACTGGCTCGCCGCGAGCAGCTCTGAGCAGGAGCGGGTCGGCCGGGACGGCGGCGGCATCGGCGGCGGGCACGGGTCGATCCTCCCAGGCGATCCGGCGCGTCGCTGTGCCGGGCGTCGAGGCCCGACCTACGCTCAACGCATGGCAGCCAGGGAGGAGGTCGACGGTCCGCCCGAGGAGTTCCTGGCTGCCGTCGCTCAGCTCCGGGGAGCGCACGTACGCCCGGAGGTCGTGCTGGAGGAGATGCCGGCACCGCAACGCATCGCGCCCTATGCGAGCGCGGTCACCGCCGACGTGACGATCGACGGCGTGGAGCTGGGCACCGGCCGCCTGGTCTTGCTGCACGACCCGGCCGGCAACGAGGCATGGCAGGGCACTTTCCGGTGTGTCGCATTCACCCGTGCTGAGATCGAGCCGGAGATGATCACCGACTCGCTGCTGTCAGCGGTCGGGTGGTCCTGGCTTACCGATGCGCTGTCGGCTCACGCCGCCGGCTTCGTCGCGCCCAGCGGAACCGTCACCTCGGTGCTGTCCGAGGCCTTCGGCGGGATGGCCGAGGACGGTTCCACCGCTGAGATCGAGATCCGGGCGTCCTGGACGCCGACCGGTCCGATCGGCCCGCACGTCGAAGCCTGGGCCGAGCTGCTGTGCACCGCGGCTGGCCTGCCACCGCTGCCGGCCGGTGTCGTCTCCATGCCGAACCGGCGCGTGCGCCGGAGCTGAGTCAATGCCCCAGCCCGGCCCCGAGCAGCTGGCTGACCCGGTCGACGAACCGCCACCGCTGACGCTGCGCGACCCGCTCCCTCCGGTGGTCGACACTGCCGGCGCGTTGGCCGCGACTATCCGGTCCGTTGCCACCGGCACGGGGCCGGTGGCCCTCGACGCCGAGCGCGCCTCCGGCCACCGCTACTCCCAGCGCGCCTACCTCGTCCAGCTGCGCAGAGTCGGCAGCGGCACAGCGCTGATCGACCCGATCCCCTTTCCCGGTCTCGACGAGCTGGGCGCCGCGATCGGCGACACCGAATGGGTCCTGCACGCAGCCACCCAGGACTTGATGTGCCTGGCGGAGATCGGCCTGCGCCCCACGACGCTGTTTGACACCGAGCTGGCCGCAAGACTGCTCAACGTTCCGCGGGTCGGCCTCGCCACGCTGGTCAGCGAGCTGCTGGGGAGCTCACTCGCCAAGGAACACTCGGCCGTCGACTGGTCGACCCGCCCGCTGCCGGAGCCGTGGCTGGTCTACGCCGCGCTCGACGTCGAGGTGCTACTGGAGCTTCGGACCGTGCTGATCGACCTGCTGACGCGGGCCGGCAAGCTGGGCTGGGCGCATGAGGAGTTCGACGCCTTGACCCGTTTCGGCGGCCCCACGCCGCGAGCTGAGCCGTGGCGCCGGACCTCCGGCATCCACAAGGTGCGTGGGCGCCGCCCGCTCGCCGTGGTCCGGGAGCTGTGGCAGGCGCGCGACGAGGTCGCCCGCCGACGTGACACCGCTCCTAGCCGGGTGCTGCCGGACTCGCTGATAGCCGAGATCGCCACGACCATGCCGAAGGACGGCCAGGCGTTGCGCGGGTCCACCGCTATGCGCCGCCGCGGTGCTCGCCGACACCTCGATGCCTGGAGCGACGCCTACGATCGCGCGCTCGCCCAGCCCGAGGACCAGCTGCCGTTGGCGGCGGCGCGCCCCGACGGTCCGCCGCCGGCGCGCGCCTGGGCGCAGAGGCATCCCGTCGCGGCTGCTCGGCTGAGCGCCTGCCGGGGCGTGATCAGCGAGCTTGCGACGGCGCACGAGCTGCCGGCGGAGAACGTGCTGAGTCCCGAGCTCGTGCGCCGGCTCGCCTGGGAGCCGCCCGAACCCGCCGACGAGCCGACGGTCGCGGCCGTACTCGCCGCAGGTGGTGCCCGGATGTGGCAGATCGGGCTCACGACGCCCGGTCTGTGTGCGGCGCTGGACGCCGGCCGCGACGGCTGACGGCGCTACTCGCCCGCGTCGTCGATTCGGAATGAGCCTGGCTCTGGCGCAGCAGCGCGGCTCCGCGTAGGTTAGCCTTGCCTACCTCCGGAGGACCCATGCTCGCCAACCTCTTGATCGGCCTGCGCGAGGGCCTCGAGGCCAGTCTCGTCGTAGGCATCCTGGTCGCCTACCTGGTCAAGTCCGGCCGCCGGCGGCTTGTTCGTCACGTCTGGATCGGCGTCACCGTCGCTGTCGCCCTCAGCATCGGCTTCGGTGCCTTCTTGACCTTCACCTCCAGGACGCTGACCTTCGCGGCGCAGGAGACCTTCGCCGGAACGCTGTCGATCGTCGCGGTCGGCTTCGTGACCTGGATGATCTTCTGGATGCGGCGCACCGCCCGGTTCATCAAAGCCGAGCTCGAGGGAAAGCTGGACTCGGCGATCGCAATGGGACCGGTCGCCTTGGTCATCGTGGCGTTCCTCGCGGTCGGGCGCGAGGGCCTCGAGACGTCGCTGTTCATCTGGTCGGCCGCGCAGGCGACCAGCGGCGGGCCGTCGCCCTTCATCGGCGCCACGGCCGGCCTGTTGGCCGCGGTCGTCCTCGGCACCTTGTTCTACTTCGGTGCGCTGCGGATCAACCTGGCCAAGTTCTTCACCTATACCGGCGCATTTCTCGTGGTGGTCGCCGCCGGCGTGCTCGCCTACGGCGTGCACGACCTGCAGGAGGGACGCGCACTGCCTGGCTTTGCAAACAAGGCGTTCGACGTCAGCTCGACGCTGCCGCTCGACAGCTGGTTCGGGTCCATCCTCAAAGGCGCGTTCAACTACAACCCGACGCCGACCGTTCTCGAGATGGTGGTCTGGGTGGGCTACCTGGTTCCCGTCATGATCGTCTTCTTGTGGCCGCAGCGACGTCCGACCCCGCCCCGTCGTACGCCGGAGCCGGCTAGCGCCGCGGTCTGAGGCACGCAGGACTGCGCGTGTCGCCCGGCCGCACAGGCGACGGCTCTCACTAGGGTTGGGGCCATGCCCACCCGCGGTGGCACTCGCACGCGTACGACCTCGCGGTTCGGCAGGGGATGGGTCCGGGTTGTGGCGCTGAGCCTTCCGTCGCTGCTGACTGCCTGCGCCGGCTCCGCTGGCACCACCGCCGCGCAGAGCACCGGCCCGGCAGCCCCCCGGGCGACTGCGCCGATCAGTGGGCCGACCAGCGGCCCGACCGCCGCCGACACGTCCTCGACGCCACCGGGATCGCTGCGGCAGGGGCTCCTCAGCGCTGCCGAGCTGCCGGTGCCCGGCGGACAAGGGCGGTGGCGAATCACCGACACGGGAAACGGCGACGGGCAGCGCCCGGCGTCGGTGTGCCAGCGCACCCCGCTGGCCTCGATCGGGGCGACGCAGATAGTTCGCCGCGACTTCCGGCTGCCCGGCATGTCCGCGGTCCATCTGGTCGCCCGGTTCCCTGACGAGCTCACGGCCACGCAGGCCTACTCGGTCCTCGAGGCCTGGTTGCGCGAGTGCGCTGGCCGGCTCGAGGAGCAGGGCTACCAGGGCAAGCCGCCCGGGGGCTTCACCGCCACCACCGGCGGTTCCACCGCGGGCTTTGCGGTTCTGTTCTACGGTCCGGTCCCGGGACAGCCGGACTCCTCCTACCTCGAGCCGCAGGCACTGGTCCGCACAGGCGACACGTTGTCCTGGGTTGTGTGGCACCAAATCGGCCAGGACTACAACTACGAGCCTGGGTCCGCACCCCCGGAGCAGGCGATCAGCGCCATGTCTCGCAAGCTGCCGGCGGACTGAGGAGCCTTCGGGCGTCGCCCTGGCAGACTGACCAGCGATGGACACCCCTCGGTTCCGGCGCCCGGCCATGCCCGGCGCCGCCATGTTCCACCTGCTGCCCGGCGAGGATGGTCCGACGACCCGCGCCGAGACGGGTGCGCGGATCGCTGAGCTGCTTGTCCGCGGTGCGCGCACCTCAGGTGACGCGGCGGTCGTCGAGCGGATGGTTTCGCTCGCCGACGACCACGGCCTCGAGCTGGTGGCCGACCTGTGGCAGCAGGCGCCGCACGACTCGCTGGCCGGTGTGCTATGGCGGCTCTATCTGCTACGCGCGTGGGTGCGCCGCGATCCGGTACGCGCGGCCCGGGAGTTCGACGCCGGTCGACGCCATGCTCCGGTCGCCGAGGTGGTCGCCGGGGTCGTGGAGCCCCCTGGGCCCACCGAGGTCTGCCAGCTCGTGGACGAGGTGCTGCGCGGCGTCGCCCGCGGCGACCTGGCCATGACCGTGGAACGGGCCGCGGCGTTCGCCCGGGTCGTCGCGATCGGACGCGCCCATCTCGACGCCCCCGTCCTCAGCGCCGCCCGGTTGTTGGGCACCGCCGAGCAGCTGGAGGAGGCTGCCCGGCTCGAGCGCGAAGGCGCCTTGTCCTGACCCGCAGCCAGGCAGCCGGCACGGCTACCAAGCACCTCAGACAGGTACCCTGGTCCTCGGCGTCGGGCTGCGGTAGCCCCGGGTCCCACAATGAGCCGCTCCGAGCGGCGACGCGCCGTGAGGCGCTCCCAGCCCGACGCCACATCCACGCCGGGCCGCTGCTGGCAACAGCCATTGCGGACCAAGGCACGTAGCGGTTACTGCTGTTGGTACGGCGGTGGCTCTGGGGGCGACGAGCCGTACGGCGGTGGAGCACCGGTGACGGTCGGTGGGGCTGTGGTCCCAGGACCGGTGGCCGGCGGGGAGTTGTAGCCGCCTGGGCCGGACTGCGGATAGGTCTGGTCCGGGTAGCCCGACCCGGAGTAGCCGGGAGCGTTCCCGAAGGGCGCTCCCCCTGGACTCGTGCGGGACCTGCCGGTCAGTCCCCCGGCGAGCGACGCGGCGATGCCGAGAGCCCCGATCACCAGCAGCGCGCCTCCCCAGCGCAGCGGGTGGTCGTGGAACGCGATGGTCCCTAACAGGCCGAACAGCGCCGCGCCGAGGACCGCCAGGACCGCGAAGCCGACGAAGCGCGAGTACACGAAGGCGGCCCCGAGCGCAGCCGCGACGACAAGACCGATGATCGCGGCGATCTTCAGGTCGGACGTCGCCAGCGGCGACCGGCTACCGCCTTGCAAGCCACTGGAAACGGCGCTGCTGAGCGCGAAGACCAGGCTCAGCGTGAAGGTGAAGGCCATCGACACCAAGGCGATGACTCCACCCAGCATGCCGGTGACGTTTCGACATCCGAACGGCCAGCCAACGGCGAGCACTGCGGCTCCCAGCACCACCCCGCCGATGCCGATCTTCAGTGCTGTGTGCTCACCCGACCCGTCGCCGACGAGGTCGGAGACCAGACTGACGAACAGAACGACTGCGCCGAAGGCGGCCGCCGTAGTGACCACCGGCGCCCGCAGGAGGTAGTAACCTGCGACGCCTCCGGCAAGCATCAGGAGCCCGGCGAGGTAGTCGATCCCGCTGGTGTCACCCCACATCGCGAGGATCGAGCTTCCGGTGCCGATGATGCCGAGGGTCAGCAGCACTGCAGCGAGCCATCGACTGGCCGACCCCTTGGGCAGCAGGACCTCGGCGACCGCGGCGCCACCGAGCAGCACCGCCACCGCGACGAGCATCACGACGAAGGTCTTCCACTCGAACCCACGGCTGGACGCGAGCGATGCGGCGACGAGCAGACCTGCCACGGCCAGCGCACCGCCGATCACGGCAACAGCCGCGATCGCACGATCACGAAGCGACCACTGGCCGAGCAGCCCGGCCGGCGTCCCCGACGTGCTGACCGGACGTACGGCGGAGTAGACCCTCCCCGCTTGTTCGGGGGTCAACGTCCCGTCGCGCACCAGGGGGTCCAAGGCGGTGAACATGGGGTCGGCTCCGGCGGGTTCCTGGCGCAGCGCACTCGACATGGGTGCACCGTAGCGGCTGGAGCGGGTCGTCGGGGAGACCCTCGCCTGCGCCGCTCCACCCGGGTCGAGGGGTGCGAGCCCGGCGTACTGTCGGACCGCGCAGCAGCGACAAACAGGCGACACCTGAGGAGTACGGGATGCCGAAGTTGCAGGACCGTGAGGCGTCGGTGGTGGCGTCGGTCACCGGCAGGCTGTTCATCGGCGGCGGGTGGCGGCAGGCGCAGAGCGGCCGGACCCTGGACGTCGAAGACCCGTCGACCGAGCAGACGATCGCGCAGGTCGCCGACGCGAGCCCCGCCGACGGCTTGGCCGCCCTTGACGCGGCCGTGGCCGCCGCGCACTCGTGGGCCGCGACCCCGCCCCGCGACCGGGGTGAGATCCTGCGCCGAGCCTTCGAGCTGATCACGGCTCGGGCCGATGACCTGGCTCTGCTGATGACCCTGGAGATGGGCAAGCCGGTCAAGGAGTCCCTGGCTGAGATCGCCTACGGCGCTGAGTTCTTCCGCTGGTTCAGCGAGGAGGCCGTGCGGATCGCCGGCCGCTGGTCGGTGGCGCCCAACGGCGCCTCCCGTCTGCTCACCATGAAGCAGCCGGTGGGCCCGTGCCTGATGATCACGCCGTGGAACTTCCCCTTGGCGATGGGCACCCGCAAGATCGGCCCGGCAATCGCCGCGGGCTGCACGATGGTGGTCAAGCCCGCGGCGCTCACGCCGCTCACGATGCTGGCACTGGCCGACATCCTGGCCGAGGCCGGGCTGCCCGAGGGGGTCCTCAACGTCGTGACCACGTCGGCCTCCGGTGCCGTCATGGAGCCGTTGATCCGCGACCCGCGCCTGCGCAAGCTCACCTTCACCGGCTCCACCGAGGTGGGCCGTCGGCTCGTGGAACAGTCCGCGCAGGGCCTGTTGCGGATGTCGATGGAGCTCGGCGGGAACGCACCGTTCCTCGTGTTCGGCGACGCCGACGTGGACCGGGCGGTCGACGGCGCGCTGCTGGCGAAGATGCGCAACACCGGTGAGGCGTGCACCGCGGCGAACCGGTTCCTCGTGCACGAGTCCGTCGCCGACGAGTTCAGCGCCAAGCTCGCCGAACGGATGCAACGGCTGCAGGTCGGTCGGGGCACCGACGACGGCGTCGACGTCGGTCCGCTGGTCGAGCGCAAACAGCGGGACAAGGTGGCCGAGCTGGTCGACGACGCGACCGACGCCGGCGCCGAAGTGGTCGTGGGAGGCTCCGCCCCGGATGGCCCAGGCTGGTTCTACCTCCCGACGGTGCTGGCCGGGGTCCCCCAGACGGCTCGGATGTTCCGCGAGGAGATCTTCGGTCCGGTGGCGCCGGTGTTCACCTTCGGTGACGACGACGAGGCGATCGAGATGGCCAACGACACGGAGTTCGGTCTGGTTGCCTACGCGTTCACCACCGACCTCGCTCGGGCGGTCAGCGTCGCCGAACGTCTCGAGACCGGCATGGTCGGGCTCAACCAGGGTGTGGTGTCCAACCCCGCGGCGCCGTTCGGTGGCGTCAAGGCATCCGGCTTCGGCCGCGAAGGCGGCACCGAGGGGATCGAGGAGTACCTGGAGACCAAGTACGTCGGCCTCGCCCTCTGAGCCGGCCGGCGCCGGCAAGTACGTTCAGCGCGTGAGCTCAATGCCCCCGCGTCCCGCATCGCCGCCCGGAGCGCCGCCTTCGGTGGAGCGCGCGGAGGCGGAGGCGCTGCTGCGCGCGCTCGTCGGATCGCCAGCCGCGACGTTGCGCGAGGACCAGTGGCGTGCGATCGAGGCGCTCGTCGTGGCACATCGGCGGGTCCTCGTCGTGCAGCGCACCGGGTGGGGCAAGTCGGCGGTCTACTTCGTGGCGACCGCTCTGTTGCGGGCTCGCGGCGCCGGACCGAGCGTCATCGTGTCACCGTTGCTGGCCCTGATGCGCAACCAGATCGCCGCCGCGCAGCGGGCCGGCATTAGTGCGGTGACCATCAACTCGACCAACCCGGAGGCCTGGCAGCAGACCTATGCAGCGATCAGCGCGGGCGAGGTGGATCTGTTGCTGGTCAGCCCGGAACGTCTCAACAACCCGGAGTTCCGCGACACTGTGCTGCCGGATCTCGCCGCGGCCGCCGGGCTGCTCGTCGTCGACGAGGCGCACTGCATCTCTGACTGGGGTCACGACTTCCGCCCCGACTACCGCCGGATCCGAGACCTGCTCGGCGGCCTTCCGCCCGGAATCCCGGTGCTGGCGACGACCGCGACGGCCAACGCCCGGGTGACCGCCGACGTCGCCGAACAGCTGTCGGTGCGAGGTGAGCGCGGTCTCGACGACGTCCTGGTGCTCCGCGGGTCGCTCGACCGCGAGTCGCTGCGCCTGGGTGTCGTCCGGCTGCCCGGCTTCGCCGACCGCCTGGCCTGGTTGGCAGACCACCTCGGTGAGCTGCCCGGCTCGGGCATCATCTACTGCCTCACGGTCGCGGCGACCCAGGACGTCGCGGACTTCCTGCGCGAGCGTGGGTTCAAGGTCCGGGCGTACTCCGGCTCCACCGAGCCGCAGGAGCGGCTCGCGGCCGAAGCCGAGCTGTTGGACAACTCGGTGAAGGCGCTGGTCGCCACCTCGGCGCTGGGCATGGGCTTCGACAAGCCCGATCTCGGGTTCGTCGTGCATCTCGGAGCGCCGCCGAGCCCGATCGCCTACTACCAGCAGGTCGGCCGTGCCGGCCGCGGCATCGCCGAGGCGACTGTCGTCCTACTGCCGGGACACGAGGACGCTGAGGTGTGGCGCTACTTCGGCTCGCTGAGCTTCCCGCCGGAGAGCGACGTGCGCGACGCCCTGGCCGTCCTGGGAGGGCAGCCGGGACCGCTGTCGACGGCCGCGCTGGAGAGCCATCTGCCGCTTCGGCGCGCGCGACTGGAGGCGATGCTCAAGGTGCTCGACGTCGACGGCGCCGTGCGCCGGGTCCGTGGCGGATGGACGTCGACCGGCGCGCCGTGGAGCTACGACACGCAGCGCTATGCACGGGTCGCCCAGGCCCGGGCCGAGGAACAGCAGGCGATGCTCGACTACGAGAACACGTCAGACTGTCGGTTGGCCTTCCTGCGCCAACAGCTCGACGACCCGGCGCCGGGGCGCTGCGGGCGCTGCGACAACTGTGCCGGCCAGCCGCTGGCAACCACCACCACCGAGGCAGCCCGCTCAGCCGCCACGCAGCGGCTGGAGCGTCCCGGCGTGCCGTTGGAGCCACGGCGGATGTGGCCGGCGGCGATGCCGACGTTGGGCGTCGACCTGCGCGGCAAGATCCCGACGGCTGAGCAGGCGGCGAGCGGGCGCGCCGTCGGAAGGTCCACCGACCTCGGTTGGGGAGAGTCGCTGCGACTTCTCTTCGACCCCGGAACCGCTGACGGCGAGGTGCCGGTGCCGCTGCGGCACGCATGCCTCGCGGTGTGGCAGTCGTGGGCCGTAGAGCTCGACGGCGCCGCACCCGAGGGCGTCGTCTGGGTCGAGTCCCGGAGCAGACCGCGTCTGGTCCACCACCTCGCCGGTGGACTCGCGACGATCACCGGCCTGCCGGTGCTCACCTCGTTCGAGGTGATCGGATCGGCGCGTCCGGGTGCTGGTGCGGTCAACTCCGCGCAGCGGCTCGCGCGGGTGGTGGACCGTTACACGCTGCGCGACCCGAGCGTGGTCGCCGGCCGGCGGGTCCTGCTCGTCGACGACCGCAGCGTCACCGGCTGGACGTTGACCGTTGCCGCCCGGGCGCTGCGGTGCGCCGGCGCCCGGTCGGTGGTGCCGATGGTGCTCGCGACCGACGGCTGAGTCTTCGGTGCGCCCGGGCACGGGAGGTCAGCTGGCTGCGCGTGCGGCCAGCCGCGCCTTGAGGGTGTCGCGCTTCTCCTCGAAACGCGTGGCCGACTTCTCCAAGCCGGCCATGAAGTCGTCGAGCTCGGCGCGAGCCTGCTCGCCCTGGGGACCGAGCCCCTCGATGTCGAACACCTTCCAGTAGCGCAGCACGGGCAGCACGACGTCGTCGCGATGCTGGCGCAGGTCGTAGACGCCGGCGATCGCCATCTCCACTGCCTTGCGTTGGAAACCGACGATGTCGGCTCCCGGCATCTCGAATCCGGTGACGACGTCGGTGATCGCCCGCATCGCCTGGTCGGGCGCCAGCTGCAGCGCGCCCTGCAACAGGTTGCGATAGAAGACCATGTGCAGGTTCTCATCGGCGGCGATCCGCGCCAGGAGCTGGTCGGCCACCGGATCGTCGGTGATGCGACCTGTGTTGCGGTGCGAGATCCGGGTAGCCAGCTCCTGGAACGACACGTACGCAAGTGAACGCAGCAGGTCCGCCGAGTGCGCGGAGACGTAGCCGGCCGACATGTGCCGCATCCGCAGCTGCTCGAGCTCGGTCGGGTCGACGGCCCGGGTGACCGTCAGGTAGTCACGGATCGCTATCCCGTGCCGGCCCTCCTCGGCGGTCCAGCGGTGGACCCATTCCCCCCAGGCCGCGTCGCGCCCGAACAGTGAGGCGATCTCGTGGTGGTAGCTCGGCAGGTTGTCCTCGGTGAGCAGGTTGACCACCAGCGACGAGCGGGCCACGTCGGACAACGCGCTGTCCTCGACCGCCCACGGCTCGCCGCCGAGGACGCCGTCGTAGGTCCGCCCCTCGCTCCACGGGACGTACTCGTGGGGAAACCAGTCCTTGGACACACTGAGATGGCGTTCGAGGTTCTCCTCAACGACCTGCTCCAGCTCCAGCAGCAGCTGGGTCTGGGTCATCTGCGTGGTCATGCGCGCTCCTCCTTCTCAACCTACGGTTCCGTAGGTTGCCTCTCGTGCAGCCTAGGCGGCTACTCGGCAGTACGCAGCATTGCCGTCACCTTGCCGGCTGCAGCCGCGGGCAGCGGGAGCCTCAGGAACTGAGCCGGCCGAGCGAGAGCTGCACGTCGCTCCACTGCCGCAGCGCCTCGACCTGAGCGGGCTGGAGGGTGTCGCAGACCCAGTCCCAGTGCAGTGACACCGTGTCCCCGACGTCGAGCTGATGGACCAACGAACTGCCACCAGCCGACCACCGCACGGTCTCCTCGCGAGGAGCACCCAGCCGCAGGTCCTCATCGACCAGGACCAACGGCTGGGACCGCACGGTGGCCCGCTCATCGTCGACGCCGGTCACGGTCCCCCACCGGATCCGGCACTGCTCGAGGATCGACAGCGCCACGGCGTCCTTGCCCTGCCCCAACATGGCGACCCACGGGTACACCGAGAAGACGTGGAAACTGTGGTGCGGCACCGCGCCGCCGGCGGTGCCGAGCCGGCTCGTGACCTGCCCCGCAAAGCGGTCCCGGAGCTCTGCCGCGCAGGCCGCCGGGTCGACGAGCTCGAGCAGCTCGTTGCCGATCCAGTACGCCTCGACCACTCGGGCGTCCAACGGATCTGCGATGCCTGCGGCGGCGGCGATGATCTCCAGATACGGCCACGCACCGTCGAACAACCGGGCCCGCCGGGCGATCTCGGCATCGGCCTCGCTTCCGTCCCCGCCGTGCTCGAGCAGCACCTGGGCGCCGTCGGGACCGCAGTAGCCCAGCTCGTTGGGCGGGAAGGCGTAGCGGGCGAAGAGGGCAGCTCCCGACATTCAGCAGATCCGGGGCAGCTGTTCACCGAGCGGCAGGTCGACAACCCGGGTGCCGCCCAGGCCGGTCTTGGCGACCACCATGCCGCGATGCTCCTCTACGCAGGTACCGATCACGGTCGCACCCTTGCCGTACTCGTGCCCGCGCATCGCGGCGAGCACGGTGTCGACGTCGGCCGCGGCTACGAAGGCCAGCAGCTTGCCCTCGTTGGCGACGTAGAGCGGGTCGAGACCGAGCAGGCCGCAGGCGTCGGCGACGTCCTGCGGGATGGGCAGGTCGCGCTCGACCAGCTCGACGCCGACGGATGCGGCGCGGGCGATCTCGTTCAAGGACGCCGCGACACCGCCCCGGGTCGGGTCGCGCAGCACGTGTACGTCGGCCCCGCTGGCCAGCATCGCCGCGACCAGACCGTTGAGTGGCGCACTGTCGCTCTCGACCAGCGTGCCGAACTCGAGCCCCTCGCGGCAGCTCATGACCGCGACGCCGTGGACGCCGATGTCACCGCTGATGATCACCACGTCGCCCGGCTGCGCCCTGGCCGGCCGGATGTCGACGCCGTCGGGCACCACGCCGATGCCGGCGGTGTTGAGGTAGACCTTGTCGCCGTGCCCGCTGTCGACAACCTTGGTGTCACCGGTGACCAGCCGCACGCCGGCCGCCGCCGCCGCAGCGCCCACCGCCTGGGCCACCCGCCCCAGCTCAGCGAGCGGAGTGCCTTCCTCGAGGATGTACGCCGTGGAAAGCACCAGCGGCTTGGCGCCGGACATCGCCAGGTCATTGACGGTCCCATTGACCGCGAGATCGCCGATCGAGCCGCCGGGGAAGAACATCGGCCGCACCACGTAGGAGTCGGTCGAGAAGGCGAGTCGCGTGCCGCCGACCTCCACCAGGGCGGAGTCACCGAGCTCGGCATCGGCGGCCGGACCGTAGGCGGGGAGGAAGAGGTGCTCGACGAGCTCGGCCGACAGCGCACCCCCGCCGCCATGGCCCATGACGATGTTAGGTGAGTCACGCAGCGGCGCCGGACACACCCAGGAGTCCATGTCGACAAAGGCAACCGGCTGCTCAGCCATGGCTGAGCACCCCCACCGGCTCAGGCACCGCCTCCTGCACCGGAGCGAGCCGACGGTAGAGGTAGTAGGCCGCGCAGGCGCCCTCGGACGACACCATGGTCGCGCCCAGCGGGTTGCGAGGCGTGCACTCCTTGCCGAACGCTGCGCACTCATGCGGCTTGATCAGCCCCTGCAGCACCTCGCCGGAGCGGCAGATCGACGACTCGTCGGTGTGCATCCCGGCGACGTCGAAGCGTAGCTCAGCGTCGTAGAAGCTGTACTTGTCGGACAGCCGCCAGCCGCTCTGCGGGATCATCCCGATGCCGCGCCAGGCGCGGTCGGTGATCTCGAAGACGTCGGTCAGCATCGCCTTGGCCGCAGGGTTGCCCTCCGGCGGCACGACGCGGGGGTAGGCGTTCTCCAGCTCATGGCGCCCCTGCTCCAGCTGGAGCACCGTGCGGCGGATCCCCTCCAGGATGTCGAGCGGCTCGAATCCGGTGACGACGATCGGGACCTGGTACTTGTCGACCAGCGGCGGGTACTCGCCCGTCCCCATCACGCTGCACACGTGTCCGGCTGCGAGGAATGCCTGCACCCGGCACGTCGGCGACTCCATGATCGCGGCGATCGCCGGCGGGACCAGGACGTGCGAGACGAGCAGCGAGAAGTTCTCGATGCCCAGGCGCTTGGCCTGGTAGACCGTCATCGCGTTGGCCGGCGCCGTCGTCTCGAACCCGATGCCGAAGAACACAACCTGCCGGTCCGGGTTGTCGCGAGCCAGCTTGAGCGCGTCCAGCGGTGAGTAGACGACGCGTACGTCGCCACCCGCACTCTTGATCCGGAAGAGGTCCATGCTGCTGCCCGGCACCCGGAGCATGTCGCCGAACGAGCAGAAGATGACATCGGGGCGCGCCGCGATCGCCAGGGCCTTGTCGATGATCTCCAACGGCGTGACGCAGACCGGACAGCCCGGGCCGTGGATCATCTCGATCTCGTCGGGCAGCAGCTGGTCGATGCCGTGGCGGATGATCGTGTGGGTCTGCCCACCGCAGACCTCCATGATCGCCCACCGCTGAGTCGCGGAGGCGTGGATCTGGTCGAGCAGGTGCCGGGCCAGGTCGGGGTTGCTGAACTCGTCCAGATACTTCATGAGGGCACCTCCATGCCGGCCTGCTTGGCGGCGAACGAGAAGCCGTCGCCGAACTCCTCCTCCAGCACGCCGAGCTTCTCGAAGTTTGCGAGCGTCTCCAGGGCCGACTCCTCGTCGAGCCGCTGGATCGCGAACCCGACGTGCACGATGACGTAGTCACCCGCGCTGACGTCCGGTAGGTACTCCAGGCAGACATCCTTGCGGACGCCGCCGAAGTCGACCTGCGCCATGCGGGTCAGGTCGCGGTCCTCGACGCGGACGACCTGTCCAGGGACTGCCAGACACATATCGTTTCTCCTCCCGGGCTCAGCCCGATGTCGCGACGAGCAGCTGCCCGAGCGCGATTCCTCCGTCGTTGGGTGGCAACCGGCGTGGTGCCAGCACCGTGAAGCCGTCACTCGCCAGGCGTCGCCGGGTCGAGCTGAGCAACAGCGCGTTCTGGAAGACTCCTCCACTGAGGACGACTGTGTCCAGACCTCGTGCGTCCCGGAGCCGTTTGGCCACGTTGCAGACCAGGGTGACTACACCGGCGTGGAAGCGCGCGCCGATGACAGCCGCAGCCACTCCGGACCGGACGTCCGCGACGACCGACCGGACCACCGGGGCCGCATCGGCGACGAGGTCGGCCGTGTCGACGCCGTCGCGCAGCTCGAAGGCGTAGCCCGCCGCGGCCGGCCCCAGCCTGAACGAGAGTCCCTCGAGCTCGATCGCCGCCTCGGCCTCGTAGTCCGCGACCTGTCGTACGCCGGCCAACGACGCGACCGCGTCGAACAGCCGACCCATGCTGGACGTCGGGACACAGCCGAAGCCGGTGTCGAGCTGATGTGCCAGCACTGAGAGCTCACCGGCGCGACAGGCCGCTACCGGCGCCAGGTCGGGGTCCCAGGGCACCTGCGCTGCCCTCAGGTGGGCCAGCGCCATCCGGTATGGCCGGTCGACGGCCGCGTCACCGCCGGGCAGCGGTACGTATGCCAGATGGGCGTAGCGGTGGAACCCCCGGTAGTCCGCGACCAGCACCTCCCCGCCCCAGACCGCGCCGTCGGGGCCGTAGCCCGTGCCGTCGAAGGCGATGCCGATGACCGGCTCGGAACCGTCGTGACCGTGCTCGCCCAGCACGGCCGCGACGTGGGCGTGGTGGTGCTGAACGGTGCGGACCGGCCGGCCGGCCGCGGAGTCGCGAGCCCAGGCGGCCGACCGGTAGCCGGGGTGCGCGTCGGCCGCGATCCGTTGTGGCGCGACCCCGGTGAGCTGCTCGAGGTGCCGCTCGGTGCGGCCGAACGCCTCCAGGGTCGCCAGGTCGTCCATGTCGCCGATGTGCTGGCTCAGCCAGGCGTAACCGTCCTCGGCGACGCAGCAGGTGTTCTTCAGGTCGGCTCCAACTGCCAGCGTCGGCGGCACGGGCGTGGGCAGGGCGACGGGAAGCGGCGCATAGCCGCGGGACCGACGAAGCGGCAGCTCCTCGCCGTCGACGACCCGGGTCACCGAGTCGTCGCATGGCACCGCGATGGCGCGGTCGTTGCGCAGCCACCCGTCGACCAACGGCGCCAGGCGCTGCATCGCGTCGTCGTCGCGGTAGGCGATCGGCTCGCCGCCGAGGTTGCCCGACGTCATCACGAGCACACGTGGCCCGGGCGGGTCGCCGGACAGCCCCAGCAGCAGCGTGTGCAGCGGCGTGTACGGGAGCATGACCCCCAGATGTGGCTTGCGGGGCGCGACCGAGTCTGCGACGCGTAGCGAGCCGCTGAGCCGGCGCTCCAGCAACACGATCGGCCGTTGCGCCCCCGTCAGCAGCTCTATCTCGCCTGGTTCCATGCTGATAAGCGACCTAGCGGTCTCGAGGTCACGGGCCATGATCGCGAAGGCCTTGTCGCCACGACGCTTGCGCCGCCGAAGTTCCTTGACCGTTGACTGGTCAGCTGCGTCGCACACCAGGTGGTAGCCGCCGAGGCCCTTGACCGCGACGATGCCGCCGGCAGCGAGCATCGCCCGGGTGGCCTCGATCGCGCCCGCACCGTGGAGCGCGGTACGTCCGCTTCGCGCCAGCTCCACCTTCGGACCGCAGTCATGGCAGGCGATCGTCTGAGCATGGAAGCGACGGTCGGCCGGGTCGGCGTACTCACCGGCGCAGGCGTCGCAGAGCGGGAAGTCGGCCATCGTCGTGGTGCCACGGTCGTACGGAAGGGCGGTGATGA
>JBBSGC010000026.1:0-18888 GCA_038254525.1 Propionibacteriales bacterium
GTACGACAGCGGCAGCACGTCGGAGATCCCGTGCAACGTCGACGGCAGCGCCGCCCGAGGTAGGAACAGCCCGCACAGCAGCAGCTGGGGGATCACGACCGCGGGCATGAACTGCACCGCCTGGAACTCCGTTCGGGCGAAAGCAGAGACGAGCAGTCCCAAGGCCGTACCGAGCAAGGCATCTGCCACCGCGACGAGCCCGAGCGTGAGCACTGAGCCGGCCACGTGGAGGCTCAGCACGTAGGCGGCCAAGCCCACCGCCAGCGCCGCCTGCAGGACGGCCGCGGCACCGAAGGCGAGGGCGTAGCCCAGCAGGAAGTCGAGCTTGCCCATCGGCATGGCGAGCAGCCGTTCGAGGGTGCCGCTGGTCCGCTCCGACAGCGTGGTGACCGAGGTGACGAGGAACATCACGATGAACGGGAAGACCGCCAGGAGCGGGCCACCGAGCCGGTCGAACACACCGGTGATGTCGGCGAAGGCCCACCACAGCAACGCGGTCAGCGCACACGGCAGCACGAGCAGCAGAGCAACCGTGCGGTGGTCGCGCCGCAGCTGGCGCAGGATGCGCGTGCTCAGCGCCCACGTGATCCGCGGGCTCATGCCGACACCGCCCGGACGCCCTCGCGTGCAGCGCCGCCGCTCGGGGTGCCATCACTCACGGCGGCGTCGTCGACCAGCCGCAGGAAGGCGGTCTCGATGTCGTCGGCGCCGATGCGACGCAGTAGGTCATCGGGTGGGTCGTCGGCCAGGATCACGCCGGCACGCATCAGCAGCAGCCGGTCGCAGCGTTGCGCCTCGTCCATCACGTGGCTGGAGACCAGAACGGTGACCCCGAAGTCGGCCAGCCGGTGGAAGAGCGCCCACAGGTCTCGGCGGAGCACCGGGTCCAGACCGACCGTCGGCTCATCGAGCACCAGCAGCTCCGGGCTGCCGAGCAGAGCTACGCCCAGCGACACCCGGTTTCGCTGTCCTCCCGAGAGATCCGACACCAGCACGTGTGCGTGATCGGCGAGGTCCACCTGCTGGACCACCCGCTCGGGGTCGTCGGCCGGTGCCCCGAGCACAGCGGCGAAGAAGCGCAGGTTGTCCAGCACCGACAGGTTCGGGTAGACGCTGGGGCTCTGAGTGAGGTAGCCGACCCGGGCTCGCAGGTCCTTGGACCCGGCCGGGCGGCCCAGTACGTCGATGCCTCCGGACTGCACCTTCTGGACTCCGACTACTGCTCGCATCAGCGTGCTCTTGCCGCAGCCGGAGGGGCCCAGCAGCCCGGTCACCTGGCCGGCGTGGACGGTGAGATCCAGGGCGTCGAGGACCGCTCGACCGCCCCGGATCACGGTGAGCGAGTGGGTCTTGATGGCAGTATTCATCATGTGATGAATACTGCCATCCCTCCGGCGCGTAGGTCAACAGTCGGAATGACCCATCAGCGGTGCGTGTTGCTCAGGCCGTGCCCACTGCGATCGTCGCGACCACGTACGGCGGGCCATGTCGACCGCACGCTCCCCTTGGCCGAAGCGGCAGCGGCGCATGAAGTCGTGCGCGCCGGGCACACCCACGGCAAGGTCGCGCTGATGCCCTGACCAGCCGTTGAACCAGCCGTACGCCCACGTCGCCAGGAGGCAACCCCATGGAATACACCCACCTCGGTCGCAGCGGGCTACAGGTCTCGCGCCTGGTGCTCGGCACCATGAACTTCGGTCCGGAGACGACCCCCGAGGACAGCCACCCGATCATGGACCGCGCGCTCGACGCGGGGATCAACTTCTTCGACACCGCCAACGTCTACGGCTGGCGAAAGGGCGAGGGCTGGACCGAGCAGATCATCGGTGACTGGCTGGCCAAGAGCGGTCGACGAGACGAGGTCGTGCTCGCCACCAAGGTCTACGGCAGCATGAGCGAGGGTCCAAACAGCGACAAGCTGTCGGCATTGCACATCCGGCGCGAGGTGGAGGGGTCGTTGCGCCGGCTGCAGACCGACCACATCGACCTCTACCAGATGCACCACGTCGACCGGGACACGCCGTGGGAGGAGATCTGGCAGGCGATGGACGTGCTCGTGGCGCAGGGCAAGGTGCTCTACGTCGGGTCGTCCAACTTCGCCGGCTGGCACATCGCGCGGGCCAACGAGGCGGCCCGCCAACGGCACTCGCTCGGCCTGGTGAGCGAGCAGTCGCTCTACAACCTGATGGAGCGCAGCATCGAGCTCGAGGTGCTCCCTGCCGCACGGGGCTACGGCCTCGGCGTCATCCCGTGGTCACCGCTGCAGGGCGGCCTGCTCGGCGGCATTCTGCGCAAGAGCGCCGAGTCGGGACGCGGAGCCTCGGACCGGGTGCAGCAGCGCCTTGGCGAGCACCGGTCCCAGATCGAGGCGTACGAAGCGTTCTGCGACGACTTGGGCCACCACCCCGCCAACGTGGGACTGGCCTGGCTGCTGCACCAGGACGGTGTCACCGGCCCGATCACCGGCCCGCGCACCATGGAGCAGCTCGAGGAGTCACTGAAGGCCGTCGACATCGAGCTCGGCGAGCCCGAGCTCGAGCGGCTCGACGAGATCTTCCCAGGCCCGGGTGGGCCGGCGCCCGAGGCGTACGCCTGGTGAGGACCGGTGGGCGGCGCGCGGCGGTGCACCCGGCGTCCATGGGTCAGCCGAGCGTCGCGCCGAACACCAGACCCAGCAGGTACGTCGCACCGGCGGCGACCGCTCCGATCGCCAGCTGGCGCAGGGCCCGCAACAACGGAGGGCCGCCGGACAGCACGCCGACGACAGTGCCGGTGAGCAGCAGCGCCAGGGCCACCAGGACGGTCGCCACCACAAGTGCCGGTGTCTCGCTCAGGCCGAACAGGAACGGCAGCACCGGCACGGCAGCGCCAGCGGCGAAGAACGTGAAGCTCGACAGCGCCGCCCTCAGGCCGGTGCCGACCAGCTCGTGCGCCGCATCGGTCGAGGCCGGCTCCGGGTCCAGCGGCGGTCGGCTGCGCAGCATGGCGTCGGCACGGCGCTGCGCCTCCTCGGCGCTCATGCCGCGGGCCCGATAGACCAGCGCCAGCTCGTTGGCGTCGACATCGAGGTGAGGTACTGCCGAGGGCGTCGTGCGGCTCGGAACCGACGCCGTCAGCAGCTCGCGTTGTGACCGGACCGAGATGTACTCACCGGCGCCCATCGACAGCGCGCCCGCGAGCAACCCGGCCAGGCCGGTCAGCAGGATCGTCGACGACGCCGCGCCGCCGGCGCTGACGCCCAGCACGAGCGACAGGTTGCTGAGCAGCCCGTCGTTGGCGCCGAACACTGCAGCCCGGAAGGTGCCCGAGACCCTGGCCCGGCCACGCGCCGCCAGGCCGCGCACGACCTCCTCGTGGATGCGTTCGTCAGCGGCCATGGCCGGCGTGGCATCGGCTTCGGTGTCGTACTCCGAGCGGCTCTCCGCGCGCTGGGCCAAGGCGAGCACGAACACCGAGCCGAAGCGGTGGGCGAGCAGCGCAAGCATCCTGGTGCGCAGGTTGCCGCGCTGCGGTCGCCCGACCCGGTCGCCGAGGAGGCGCTCCCAGTGGGCGATGTGGCGCTCCTCGGCGTCCGCGAGGCCGAGGAGGATCTCGCGCTCCTCACCGCCGCGCCGTGAGGCCAGGTTGCGATAGACCTCCGCCTCGGCCCGCTCGTCGGCCAGCAGCCGCCGCCACCGACGCAGCGACGCGGAGTCGGGCTGGGCCTGCACGGACCGAATGCTCGCACAAGCAGCGCGCCGAGCTCCGCCGCTGGCCGGTGGCTGTGCCAGAGCGCCTCAGCCGTAGACATACCGCTGCAGCGTCGGCCCCACGAGCGCCGCGACCTGGTCAGCCGGCATCGAGGCGAGCGGCTCCACCGGCACGACGTAGCGGGTGACGAGCAGCCCGACGACCTGCGCGGCGACCAGGCTAGCCCGGCGCGAGGGCTCGTCGATCCCTGGTACGGCGGCGATCTGGGCGAGGATCAGCCGAAGGAGTCCGTCGCGCAGCAGCGACGACGCCGACTCGGTGGCCAGCCCGGCCCGCATGACACCGAGCAGCTGGGGCCGGGCCGGGCCGTCCCAGACCTCGAGCACCACACGTACCAACCGTTCGCCGAGCTCGTCGGGACGACCGGTGAGCACCGGTGGCAACAGCTCGCGGGGGTCGAAGGGCATCTCCATCGCGGCGAGGAACAGGTCCTCCTTGCCGGCGAAGTAGTGATGCACCAGGGCCGGGTCGACACCGGCGGCCCGGGCTACCGCACGCATCGAGGTCCGGTCGTAGCCGTGTTCGGCGAACGAGCGCCGCGCGGCCTCGACGATGTCGCCACGCGTGTCTGGCGTGCCGGGGCGGCGACCGCGGCTGGGAGCGGCCGTCATCCGCCGCCCTCGGTGGGGGGCACCCACGCCTGGACCACGCCGGCCGCGCTGACCGTGAAATCGGCCCGGCCGGCGGCCGCCAGGTGCAGCCGGGTGAACGCCAGGGCCTCGACCAGGTCGTCCTCGCGGGCAGCCCGGTCCGCGGCCCGCCGGGTGTTGATCTCGATCACGACGTGACCCTCGAACCTCCGGGTCGCCATCAGCTCCAGGAACTCGGCGCACGGCTGGGTGCCCCGACCCGGCACGAGGTGCTCGTCCTTGGCCGACCCGAGCCCGTCGGTCATGTGCACGTGGCGTAGCCGCTCGCCGAGCTCGTCGGCCATCGTCAGCGGGTCCGCCTGCGCGGTCGCGCTGTGCGACAGGTCGACGGTGACGTTGGCGTACGGCTGACGCACCGGGTCCCAGCTCGGCGCGTACACCTGGAGCTCCCGTCGCGCGGTCCGCCACGGGTACATGTTCTCGACGGCGAATGCGATGCCGGTCTCCGCCTCGAGCTCGGTGATGCCGTCGGCGAAACCCTTGGCGTAGTCGCGCTGCCAGCGAAACGGTGGGTGGACCACGACGACATCGGCGGCCAGGCGCTGCGCCATCTCCGCACTGCGGCGCAGCTTGTCCCACGGCTCGGTGCCCCAGACCCGCTGGGTGACCAACAGGCAGGGTGCGTGGACGGCTACGACCGGGACGCCATGGCGCTCGCTCAGCCGTTCGACGATGTCGATGTCCTGGCTGACCTCATCGATCCCGACCATCACCTCGACCGCGTCGTAGCCGAGCCCGGCAGCCAGCTCGAAGCCGCTGGCGGTGGACTCCGGGTAGACCGAGGCCGTGGACAGCGCGACCGATGATGCGGGCACCCGAACCGGAACGGCCGGTTCGCTCACATCTTGTCCAGCCACTGCAGGATGACGCCCTCACGCAGCGCCCAGGGACACATCTCCAGCTCGGAAAGGTCGAAAAGGTCCATGGCAGCGTCGGCGACGATCGCGCCCGCGGCGATCTGGTGCGCCCGGTTCGCCGAGACACCCGGCAGACGGGCGATCTCGTCGACCGGCAAGCTCACCAGACTGTCCAGCTGTGCGGCGAGGACATCGTGGGGGATTGTGCGGCGCACCAGCGGCCCGGCGTCCGACGAGGCCGCGCCGCAGATCCGGGCGAGGGAGCGGAACGTCTTGCTGGTCGCCATCGCATTGTCCGCGGTGCCGCTGCGCAGCACGGCGCCTGCATCTCGCGCTATCTCTGCCCGCACGTGCCGGCGCAGCGCCCGGACCCGACCCCGGTCGCCGGTCTTCCCGGTCAGCCACTCCCGGGTCAGCCGGGCCGCACCGAGCGGCAGCGAGAGAGCGACCTCGGGTGCCTCGTCGGCGCCGAGCGCGATCTCCAGCGACCCCCCGCCGATGTCGAACAGCAGCACCCGTCCCGCCGACCAGCCCGACCACCGTCGCACGGCCAAGAAAGTCAACCGGGCCTCGTCACCTCCCGGGAGCACCTCAAGCTCCAGGCCGGTCGAGCGCCGCACGCGGTCGAGCACCTCGTCGGCGTTGGTGGCGTCGCGCACTGCCGAGGTCGCGAACGCCTGCACGGTCTCGCAGCCCTTGTCCTCGGCGACCGCCTGCGCCGACTGCACGAACTTGACCAGTGTCGTGATGCCCGACTCGTCGACGGCACCGGCGCCGCTGAGATGCTCGGCGAGGCGCAGCGGTTCCTTGAGCGAGAAGGCGGGCAGTGGTGCGGCGCCGCGGTGCGCGTCGACCACCAGCAGGTGGCCGGTGTTCGAACCGATGTCGAGCACGCCCATCCGCATGCTCCCACGCTAGCCGCCTACGCTGAGCACCGTGCCCGAGGTTGCCCTGGACTTCCCGCGCGCGTACGTCGAGTTCGTCGACCCGGACGACGAGGCGCAGGCGTTCCGCTGTGACCTGACCTGGTTGACCTCCCGTTGGACGTGCATCTTCGGCGCGGGGTGCCAGGGCATCTATGCCGGCCGGCCTGACGACGGTTGCTGCACGCTGGGTGCCCACTTCGCCGATGTCGCGGACGAGAGGCGGGTCGCCAGGCACGCCCGGAAACTGGCCGCCCAGGACTGGCAGTACCGGCAGAGCGCCCGCGAGAACGGCTGGGTCGAGGTGGACGACGACGGTGAGCGCAAGACCCGCGTGGTCGACGGAGCCTGCGTCTTCCTCAACCGGCCAGGCTTTGCCGGCGGTGCAGGGTGCGCGCTGCACCGCTGGGCACTGCGCCGCGGCGTCAGGCCGCTCGAGTCCAAGCCCGACGTCTGCTGGCAGCTGCCCACGCGTCGCGCCTTTCGAGAGGTCGAACGGCCCGACGGCACTCGCTACACCGAGGTGAGCATCGGTGAGTACGACCGGCGCGGATGGGGGCCGGGTGGGCACGACCTGGACTGGTACTGCTCGGGGAACACCGAGGCACACGTGGGGCGCGACCCGGTGTGGGTAGCCAACCGCGACGAGCTCGTCGAGCTGATGGGCCCGAAGGCCTACGCCGTGCTGGCCGGGGTCTGCGCGGCGCGGGAGCGTGCCGGCGGCACCCTCGCCGGTCATCCCGCCGGTCGGCCCGCCGGCCCCCGCACGTGACCCCAGTGGCTCGATCGGGACGCTCGAGGGCAACAATGCACCGCATGTGGTTGGACCACGTCTCCTACGCGGCCGGTCCCGACGGGCTCGACGGCACCTCCTTTCGAATCGCCTCGGCGCTCGGCGAGGAGCTCAGCGACGGCGGGGTGCACCCGCGTTTCGGCACCCGCAACCGCATCCTCCCCCTGGCGAGCGGCCGCTACCTGGAGGTGGTCTCGGTGCTCGACCATCCGGCGTCGGACAAGGCGCCCTTCGGCCAGGCGGTGCGTGCCTGCTCCGACAACGGCGGCGGCTGGCTGGGCTGGGTCGTCGCCACCGATGACATCGCTCCGCTCGAGACCCGGCTGGGCCGCCCGGCGGTGCCAGGTAACCGGCACCGCCCGGACGGCTTCGACCTGCGCTGGAAACAGCTGGGGGTGGAGGGCCTGCAGGCCGACCCACAGCTGCCGTTCGTTGTCGAGTGGGACGTCGGTGCGGCCGACCACCCGTCGGCTGGCGCCAGCGGTGCCGTGGACCTGGTCGCCCTGGAGATCGCCGGTGACCCCGAGCGGGTGCGCGAGTGGCTGGGCCCCGGTGCGCTGGCTGCGCTCGACGACGTCACCGTTCACTGGGTCCTCCCGCAGCAGTCCCCGGGCGTCGTCGCCGCCCACTTCACGACCGCGTACGGCAACGTCCGGATCTGAGCCGCTGCTCGTGCGGTCGCCGGCGCGCGACTGTCCGCCCGGTCGCCTACGGTTCACCGCATGAGCAAGCCCTCGACCGGTTCGGCCCGCAAGCCGCGCCCCTCCTTTCGGTGCTCCGAGTGCGGCTGGGAAGGCCCGAAATGGGTGGGACGCTGCGCTGAGTGCCAGGCGTGGGGCAGCGTCGCGGAGACCGGGGCGGCCACGCCGGGACGCACCGTCGCAGGACCGGTGAGCAGCCCCGCACGTGCGATGCCTCAGGTGCCGGTGCAGGAGTCGACCTCGACCAGCTCGGGGGTCGGCGAGCTCGACCGGGTTCTCGGCGGAGGGGTGGTGGCCGGAGCGGTCGTGCTGCTGGCTGGCGAGCCGGGCGTCGGCAAGTCGACGCTGCTTCTCGAGGTGGCCGCGGCCTGGGCACGCTCGGGCAAGACCACGCTTTATGTCTCCGGCGAGGAGTCAGCCGCCCAAGTCCGGCTCCGGGCGGATCGCACCGGCGCCGTCGAGCCCTCGCTGCTGCTGGCCTGCGAGACCGATCTCGCTGCGGTGCTGACCCACGTCGCCGACGTCAGGCCCTCGCTGCTGGTGGTCGACTCCGTGCAGGCGATCAGCTCGGCCGACGTGGAGGGAGTACCTGGCGGTGTGACCCAGGTGCGGGAGGTGGCCGCCACGCTGGCGCAGATCGCCAAGCGGACCGGCATCGCCACGATCTTGGTTGGCCACGTGACGAAGGACGGTGCAATCGCCGGACCTCGGTCGCTGGAACACCTGGTCGATGTGGTGCTCGCCTTCGACGGCGAGCGCAGCTCGCGCTTGCGTCTGGTCCGCGCGGTGAAGAACCGCTACGGGCCGGTCGACGAGGTCGGGTGCTTCGACCTCTCCGAGGGTGGCATCGTCCAGGTGCCCGATCCAACCGGTCTGTTCGTCTCGCGGCACTCCAGGCCAGTGCCCGGCACCTGCGTGACCGTGACGCAGGAAGGCCGCCGGCCGATGTTGGCCGAGGTGCAGGCGCTGGTGTCGTCGACGACATCGGGCACGCCCCGCCGGGTCTCGTCGGGACTGGAGTCCGCCCGGATCGCGATGCTGCTCGCCGTGTTGGACCGACGCGCGGGTGTATCCACCGGAAGCGCCGACGTATACGTCGCGACCGTCGGCGGAGCGCGGCTGTCCGATCCGGCCACCGACCTCGCCACCGCGGTTGCGATCGCCTCCGCGGTGCACGACAAGGTGCCGCCGCACCACCTGGTCGCCATGGGAGAGGTGGGCCTCGCAGGCGAGGTGCGCCGGGTGACCTCGCTCCAGCAGCGGCTGGCCGAGGCCGCCCGCCTCGGGTTCACGCACGCGATCGTGCCGTCCGACCTGGGGCCGCAGTCGACCTGCCTGCGCCCGGTGAGTGGGATGACCGTGCTGGACGTCCCCGATGTGCATGCTGCTCTGCGGGTGCTCGGCCTGGCTTGAGCCTGGGCCGACCGCGAGCACACTCGGTGTACGTGCGCGTACTCACTGTGCGTACGTGCTCGACGGCCCGCATCCCGTCGCTTACCCATACGAGGGATGCTCCTCTCGGCGGCACCGGCAAGGTAAGCACCCCTTCACCACGGTGCCGTGGTGGAGGCGGGGCGCAGGTGCCGTTGGGGCCGGGCCGGCGCGGACGACCCGATGGCGGGTGTGGACCTAGACTGAGCGGCACATCAACGACACGGCCCGTCCACACGGCCGCGTGACCCGGGGAGCTCCGTGGCCGCCAGTCCAACTGCCAACGAGCGCAGTGTTGTCGACGCGCGCATGCGGGCGACGCTGGCCGGCGTTGCCCCCGGGACGATGCTTCGCGAGGGGCTCGAGCGCATCCTTCGTGGCCGAACCGGCGCGCTGATCGTGTTGGGGCAGGACCGCACGGTGGAGGCCGTCTCCACGGGCGGTTTCATCCTCGACGTGCCGTTCAGCGCGACCGGACTGCGTGAGCTGGCGAAGATGGACGGCGCGATCATCCTCGACAAGGACGCGAACCGGATCCTGCGCGCAGCGGTGCATTTGATGCCCGATCCCGCGATCGAGACCGCCGAGTCGGGAACGCGGCACCGCACCGCAGACCGCGTGGCCCGCCAGACCCGGGTGCCGGTGATCTCGGTCTCGCAGTCGATGTCGATAGTGGCCCTCTACGTAGGCGACCAGCGCCGGGTGCTCGAGGACACACCGTCGATCCTCGGCCGGGCCAACCAGGCGTTGGCGACGCTGGAGCGCTACAAGAGCCGCCTGGACGAGGTCGCCGGGTCCCTGTCTGCGCTTGAGATAGAGGACCTGGTCACGGTCCGAGATGTCGCCGCCGTGGTGCAGCGGCTGGAGATGGTGACCCGGATCGCGGTCGAGATCGAGGAGTACGTGCTCGAGCTCGGCGCCGACGGCCGGCTGCTCAACCTGCAGCTCGACGAGCTTTTCTCCGGCGTCGATGTGGACCGCGACCTGGTCGTGCGCGACTACACCCCGGCAGCCAAGGGAGCGCCCGACCCCGACGAGGTGCTGGCGGCGCTCTCGTCACTCGGCTCCGAGGAGCTCGTCGACGTCAGCAACGTGTCGAGATCGCTCGCTCTCGGTGGCGCCGAGTCGCTCGATGCCGCCCTAACCCCGCGCGGTTACCGGCTGCTCACCAAGGTGCCGCGCTTGCCCGGCGCCGTCATCGACCGGCTCGTCGACCACTTCGGCAGCTTGCAGAAGCTGCTGGCGGCCACGATCGAGGACCTGCAGGCCGTTGACGGCGTGGGCGAGCTACGAGCCCGCAGCGTGCGCGAGGGACTGTCGCGGCTCGCCGAGTCGAGCATCCTCGAACGCTACGTGTGACATAGGCCGGCGAGGGCTTCATGGCCGCGGGCCGTCCGTGGCGCCGGACGACGCCGCGTGCGGACTCTTGGCTCCGCTGCTCGCGTTGGGGTCGAGGAGCTCCAGCGACGTACTCGTCGGCTCACCGGTGAGCACCGCCGTCTGCAGCAGGTAGCGCCCGGGACCGGCCGGCGACGCGTCGGTGGCGCAGCTGTTGGCCGTCCTCAGGCCCGACCACACGACGTCGAGCCCGGCCTGCCAGTGCGGTCGCAGCACGACGCTGCGCTGAGGCACGGCGTCGGGACAGTGCGTGGAGCTCCACACCGCACTGCCGTCGCTGGTGGTGACCGAGATCAGGAGGTGGTCGGCATCCACGGGAAGCGTGCACGCCCTCGACCCCTTGGTCGACAGCTGAAGGTGGACAGTCACCGACTGACCGGTGTACGAGGGCGGGGTGACCGACGGGTGCACCCCGACCGTGGTTAGGTCACAGCGGCCGCTCGGCGCCTCGAGCCGCGTCCGTACGCTCCGTACCCGGCTCGACCGGGTCGTCGTGCTCTGGTGGCCATGGTGCTTCTGGGACTGCGCCGGCGGCCCGGTCGAGGTCGGGGTCGAGATCGGGGTGGAGGCGGGCGTACCTGGCGGCACGGTTGCACCGATCGGTGAGGCGCCGTTGTCGACCGGGCTGGAGCCGCCTCCGGCCGCGCACCTCGACAGTCCCCACAGCACCAGAAGTGTCAGGGCGAGCAGCAACAGCCGCCGAGTCCAGTAGACCCGCGGCGGAAGGGGGCCCGAGGGGCGGGCGACCGTGCTCATCGGCTCGACGCTAACCGCAGCCCGGACCTGGCCGGCGGAGCCACACCGGTGGGGGCCACCGGCGGGCCCCACGGGCGGCCCCGAGATGCACCGGTGCGGCCTCGGGTTGACAGACTGCCCAGATGGGCGAGGTTGAACAGCTGGTGCTCGGCTGGTTCCACGCCGCTGCCCGCGAGCTGCCCTGGCGCACCACACCACCCGACCCCTGGGCGGTGCTGGTCTCGGAGGTCATGCTCCAGCAGACGCCGGTCGCCCGCGTACGGCCGGTGTTCTAGGGGTGGTTGTCGCGCTGGCCGACTCCAGTCGCACTGGCCGCGGAACCCGCTGGTGCGGCGGTGCGTGCCTGGGGCCGCCTGGGCTACCCGCGTCGCGCTCTGCGTCTGCACGCGGCCGCCGGCGTGCTCGTCAACGAGCACAGCGGCCGGGTGCCCGACGACGTAGCGCTGCTGCGCGCCTTGCCGGGCGTCGGTGACTACACAGCGGCCGCCGTGGCGTCCTTCGCCTACGGCGGGCGCCACGCCGTCCTGGACACCAACGTGCGCCGGGTTCTCGCCCGCTGCTTCGAGGGCATCGCGGCGCCGGGTCCCTCGGTGCGGGTCAGCGAGCGCCGGCGAGCCATCTCGCTGCTGCCGGCGGAGCCGGCCGCGGCAGCCCGCTGGTCGGCGGCGGTGATGGAGATGGGCGCTCTGGTGTGCACTGCGGTCGCGCCCCGCTGCTCGAGCTGTCCACTCGCCGAGCGCTGCGCGTGGCGCCGCGCCGGCTGGCCGGCCAGCCAGGGGGCCACCCGACGGTCCCAGGCCTACGCGGGCACCGACCGCCAGTGTCGCGGCCGGCTGCTGGGTGCGCTTCGCGAGGCGGCGGACCCGGTGTCCGGTGTCGTGCTGGGGGCCTGCTGGGGCGAGCGCGCGCAGCGCGAACGGGCTCTCGAGGGGCTCGTCGCCGACGGTCTGGTGGTGGCCCTGGGTGGCGACCGCTACGCCCTTCCCGGACTGTCGACGTCCTCCGCCGGCCTGCTGGTCAGTGCGGAGGCAGTGGTCAGCGGGGGAGCCGTCGAGCGTGCCGGAGTCACTCCTGGTTCGCGGTCTCCACGGGCAACACCTCGGGCAGCTCTGCCTTCGGTGTGCCGGTGAAAGTGAACTGCGCGTCCGGCCCGGTCCCGTCGACGTCGACCAGCACGATCTGGCCGGGCCGGACCTCTCCGTAGAGCAGCTTCTCGGCGAGCGCGTCCTCGATCTCGCGCTGCACGGTGCGCCGCAGTGGACGCGCGCCCAGCACCGGGTCGAAGCCTCGACCGGCCAGCACCTTCTTGGCCGCCGTGGTCAGCTCGAGCGCCATGTCCTTGTCCTTCAACCGCAGCTCGACGCTGGCCAGCATCAGGTCGACCATCGAGACGATCTCGTCCTGGGTGAGCGGCGGGAACACGATGATCTCGTCCACGCGGTTGAGGAACTCAGGCTTGAAGTGCTGCTTGAGCTCCTCGGTCACCTTTGCCTTCATCCGGTCATAGGACGCGGCGGTGTCACCTGCCTGGGCGAATCCCAGGTTCACACCCTTGGCGATGTCTCGGGTGCCCAGGTTGGTCGTCATGATGATTACCGTGTTCTTGAAGTCGATCACCCGGCCTTGCGAGTCGGTCAGCCGACCCTCCTCGAGAATCTGCAACAGCGAGTTGAAGATGTCGGGGTGCGCCTTCTCGACCTCGTCGAAAAGCACTACCGAGAAGGGCTTGCGACGCACCTTCTCGGTGAGCTGACCGCCTTCTTCGTAACCGACGTAACCAGGAGGTGAGCCGAACAGCCGCGAGACGGTGTGCTTCTCCGAGAACTCACTCATGTCGAGCTGGATGAGCGAGTCGGGGTCGCCGAAGAGGAACTCCGCGAGCGACTTGCTCAACCAGGTCTTCCCGACCCCGGACGGACCGGCGAAGATGAACGAGCCACCGGGGCGACGGGGGTCCTTCAAGCCGGCGCGGGTGCGCCGGATGGCCCGAGACATCGCCTTGATGGCCTCGTCCTGGCCGATCACCTTCTTGTGCAGTTCGTCCTCCATGCGCAGCAGGCGCCCGGACTCCTCCTCGCTGAGCTTCACGATGGGGATACCGGTGGCGATCGCCAGCACTTCGGCGATGAGCTCCTCGTCGACCTCGGCCACGACGTCCATGTCGCCGGCCTTCCACTGCCGCTCACGCTCACCCTTGGCGGCGATCAGCTTCTTCTCCTCGTCGCGCAACGACGCCGCGGCCTCGAAGTCCTGGCTGTCGATGGCGCCTTCCTTGCGGCGGCGGACATCGGCGATCCGGTCGTCGAACTCACGCAGGTCCGGCGGCGCGGTCATCCGGCGGATCCGCAGCCGGGACCCGGCCTCGTCGATCAGGTCGATGGCCTTGTCGGGCAGGAACCGGTCGGAGACGTAGCGGTCGGCCAACGTCGCCGCCGACACCAGCGCCTCGTCGGTGATCGTCACCCGGTGATGGGCCTCGTAGCGGTCGCGCAGGCCCTTGAGCATCTCGATCGTGTGGGCGATGGTCGGCTCGGCCACCTGGATCGGCTGGAACCGTCGCTCGAGCGCCGCGTCCTTCTCCAGGTACTTCCGGTACTCATCGAGGGTCGTCGCGCCGATCGTCTGCAGCTCCCCGCGGGCCAGCATCGGCTTGAGGATGCTGGCGGCGTCGATAGCGCCCTCGGCGGCACCCGCACCGACGAGGGTGTGGATCTCGTCGATGAACAACACGATGTCCCCGCGCGTACGGATCTCCTTGAGCACCTTCTTGAGGCGCTCCTCGAAGTCACCGCGGTAGCGGGAGCCGGCCACCAGCGCACCGAGGTCGAGGGTGTAGATCTGCTTGTCCTTGAGGGTCTCCGGCACGTCGCCGCGCACGATGTCCTGGGCCAGACCCTCGACGATCGTGGTCTTGCCGACCCCGGGCTCGCCGATCAGGACCGGGTTGTTCTTGGTGCGGCGCGACAACACCTGCATCACGCGCTCGATCTCCTTCTCGCGGCCGATCACCGGGTCGAGCTTGCCTTCGCGAGCGGCCTGCGTCAGGTTGCGGCCGAACTGGTCGAGCACCAGTGAGCTGCTCGGCGCACCCTCGGTGGCCGCGCCGGTGGGCGCCGCCTCCTTGCCCTGGTAGCCCGACAGCAGCTGGATCACCTGCTGGCGCACCCGGTTGAGGTCTGCACCGAGCTTGACCAGCACCTGGGCGGCGACGCCCTCGCCTTCGCGGATGAGGCCGAGCAGGATGTGCTCGGTCCCGATGTAGTTGTGGCCGAGTTGCAGTGCCTCACGCAGGCTCAGCTCGAGGACCTTCTTGGCGCGAGGCGTGAACGGGATGTGTCCGCTGGGCGCCTGCTGGCCCTGGCCAATGATCTCCTCGACCTGCGCGCGCACGGCCTCCAGGGAGATGCCGAGGCTCTCCAGCGCCTTCGCGGCGACGCCTTCACCCTCATGGATGAGGCCGAGCAGGATGTGCTCGGTGCCAATGTAGTTGTGGCTGAGCATCCGGGCCTCTTCTTGGGCCAGGACCACCACACGACGCGCTCGGTCGGTGAACCTCTCGAACATGAGTGCACTCTCTCCTCGCCTGGACCGAGCCGCAGCTGCCAGGCAGTCCGGGTGACCGCCGCATTCGCATGCTAGTCCGAGTTCCTACACGTTCCTGAACGGTGCGTCGCAGTGAGGTGTTCCATGCGGGAGGCTGTTTCGCTCACCGCGAACGCACCGGAGGCCCGGCAGGTGGGCCGAAAGAGCAGCGCCGATCAGTGTGCTGCGTCGTAGGCCTTGCGCACCTCGGAGGAGACGCGGCCGCGTTCCGGGACGTCCCAGCCGTTGGCCCGGGCCCAGCCCCGGATCTCCGCGGCCGCCGTGCCGCCAGAACGGCCGCGCCCGCGTCCGCTGCTGGCGCGCCCTGAGCGCCGAGAGCTGCCGCGCCTGCGCGCCTCGGCCAGGTAACCGGCCAAGGTCTCCCGCAGCTTTGCGGCATTCTCGCTCGACAGGTCGATCTCATAGCTGGTCCCGTCGAGACCGAACTCCACCGTCTCGGCTGCTTCACCGCCGTCGAGGTCGTCGACGAGCAGGACCTGCACCTTCTGGGCCACGAGGATTCCTCCAAAGAGAATGCGAGTGCGACGTCGGTATCGACGCGCTTTTCCAACGGCGAGCCTAAAGCATCCGATGCGCTTGACGCAAAGACCCGGCCGCAGGCCCACGAAGATGTTCCATATCACGGTGGACCCACCTGCCGCGTGCAGCTTTGGTGGCCGTCACTGTCGGCGTAGCAGCGGAAACAGAATTGCCTCTCGAATGCCCGTGCCCATGAGCAGCATCACCAGCCGGTCGACACCCATGCCCATGCCGCCCATGGGCGGCATGCCGTATTCCATCGCCCGCAGGAAGTCCTCGTCGAGGTCCATGGCTTCGGCGTCGCCGGCCGCGCCCAGCCGGGCCTGCGCCTCGAGCCGCTCGCGCTGCACGACCGGGTCGTTGAGCTCGGAGTGCGCCGGCGCGAGCTCGACGCCGTTGATGACCAGGTCCCAGGCCTCGACCAGACGGGGGTCGGTGCGGTGCGGCTTGGCCAGCGGCCGGACCGACACCGGGAAGTCGCAGACAAAGGTGGGCGTGATCAGGGTGTGCTCGACGAGCTTCTCGTAGAGCTCGAGCACCACCTCGCCGGTGCCCCAGTCGCCGCGAAGCGTGACCCCGTGGCTCTCGGCCAGCCGGCGCAGCGTGGCCAGGTCGGTGTCGGGACAAAGATCAGTACCGACCGCCGCCGAGACCAGCCCCAGCAGGGTAGCCCGGCGCCAAGGCGCGGTCAGGTCGATCGTGGAGCCGTCGCGCCCAGGCACCGAGGTCCGACCGACCGCGCCCGCGGCGGCGAGCACGAGCTCGCGGGTGAGGGCGGCCATGGTGTTGTAGTCGCCGTAGGCCTGATAGATCTCCAGCATCATGAACTCAGCACTGTGCGTGGAGTCGATGCCCTCGTTTCGAAACGTCTTGCCGATCTCATAGACCTGTTCGACGCCGCCGACCACGGCGCGCTTGAGATCGAGCTCGAGCGCGATCCGTAGCAGCATGTCCTGGTCGAAGGCGTTGAGGTGGGTTGGGAAGGGGCGCGCGGCGGCACCACCGTTGGTCAGCTGGAGCACCGGTGTCTCGACCTCGAGGAAGCCATGCGCGTCCAGCGTCGCGCGCAGCGACTTGAGCACCGCCGCCTTGGCCCGCACCATCTCCCGCGGCTCGGGCCGGACCACCATGTCCAGGTAGCGCAGCCGTACGCGCGCTTCGTCCGACAGTGGACGGTGCTCGTTGGGCAGGGGACGCAACGCCTTGGCCGCCAGCTCCCAGCGACTCGCCTGGACCGAGAGCTCGCCCCGCAGGCTCCGGACCACCTCCCCGGTGACCGACAGCAGGTCGCCGAGGTCGACGAACGCCTTGACGTCGGCGAGCGAGTCCGGACCGAGCTCGGCGGCTGACAGCATCGCCTGGATCTCGGTGCCGTCGCCCTCGCGTAGCCGGAGGAAGCACAGCTTCCCGGTGTCGCGGAGGAAGATCACTCGGCCGGTCAAGGACACGACCTCGCCGGTAGCGGCTCCGGGCTCGAGCGCGTCGTCGTCGAAGCGGGTACGCACGTCGCGGATGGAGTGCGTGCGGGGAACCGTGACCGGATAGGGCGACTGTCCACGCTCGAGCAGTGCGGCACGCTTTGCCCGGCGCACCCGCAGCTGCTCCGGGAGGTCGCCGGCGTCGGCCGCAGCACCCCGGAGGTCGTCCGGGGTGGCGGGGGACGTCATGTCCAGGAGCCTACGGGCCGACCGGCGATGCGTCGCGACTCAGCCTCTGAGAGAGACCCGGGCGGCGCGGCCCAGCGACAGGCAGGTGTTGTCGATCAGCCGGGTGGAGCCGACCCGCGCCGCCACCAGCAGCCGTGCCTCACCGGTCTCCGGGGCCGGCCCGAGGTCGGGGTCGGTGAGCGCCAGATAGTCCAAATACAGGCCGTCGGCAGCCTCGAGGACGGCGTGCGCCGCCGTGACCACCGCGTCGGCACCCTCGGCCTCGTGCGCCTTGCCTGCCGACAGCGCGTGCCACAGCGACCGGGCGCGGCCGCGTTGCTCGGGGGTCAGGAAGTGGTTGCGACTGCTCAGCGCCACCCCATCGGTGTCGCGGACGGTCGGCACGCCGACGATCTCCACCCCGGCGCACAGATCGCGCACCATCGCCCGGATGAGGGCCAGCTGCTGGAAGTCCTTCTCTCCGAACACTGCATGGCTCGGCCGGACCAACGCGAACAGCTTGGCCACAACGGTCAGCACGCCGCGAAAGTGCGCGGGTCGACTGGCTCCCTCGAGAATCGAGCCCATCGGCCCCGGGTCGATGGTCACGCCGCCGACAGTTCCCTCGGGGTAGACCGCGGCCACCTCGGGGGCGAAGACTATGTCGACCGCCTCGCGCATACAGAGCTCCAGATCGGCCTCGAGGTCGCGGGGATAGCGCGACAGGTCCTCACTGGGCAGGAACTGGGTGGGGTTGACGAAGACCGACACCACCACGACGTCGCCGAGCGTCCGGGCAGCGCGCATGAGGCTTGTGTGTCCGGCGTGCAAGCCACCCATGGTGGGCACGTGAGCCACCGGCGAGCTGGCCAGCCGGGATGGCATCAGAGCGTCGTCGAGCTCGTCGACGTTGCGGACGAGGGAGGGCTCCATGCGGAGGCGTCACCGGCTCCACGAGTCGGCGGGGCGCTCCGCGACCTGGGCGGCGGTGGCGTCCCACGACGCCTCGTCGAGGGTGTCGGCGATCCGGCGTGCGCGCTCGCGGGGCAGCCGACCGTCAGCGACGGCGAGCTCGGCGGTCACCCGCGCCAGCGCCAGATAGGAGTCGAGGGTCGGTGCCGGCGCGTCGGCCAGCGCGTCGAGGTGTGCGCTCACCGTGTCGAGGTCACCGCGTACGACCGGTCCGGTGAGTGCGGCGTCGCCGTAGACCAGCGCATTCTCGAGCGCCGCCGCCAGCAGGGGGCGCAGGGTCGCCGACGGGTCGGCTGAACCAGCCTGCTTGAGCAGGGCCATCGCCTGGGTGACCAGCGTGACCAGGTGGTTGGCGCCGTGCGCCAGCGCCGAGTGGTAGAGCGCCCGCGCATCCTCCGGGACGTAGGTAGAGGTGGCGCCCAGATCAGCGACGAGCGCCCGGGCGATCTCCAGCCCGGTGTCGTCGGCGGTAACTCCGAAGACACACGTACGCAGCCGCGCGATGTCGACGTCAGTGCCGGTGAACGTCATCGCCGGGTGCAGCGCGACCGCGAGTGCGCCGAGGCGGGCGGCCGGTGCGAGCACCGCCACACCGTGTCGTCCGCTGGTGTGCACGACGACCTGCCCGGCCCGGATGGCACCCTGGACGGCAAGCTGCTCGACGAGCGCGGCCAGCGAGTCGTCGGGCACGGCCAGCAGCAGCAGGTCGCAGGCGCGGGCGACCTCATCTGCCGGGGCGACGGTGGCCTCGGGGAGCAGAGTCTCGATCCGAGTGGCAGAGGCGGCGGACCGGCCGGAGGCGGCGACGACGTCGTGACCGGCGTCACGCAGCGCCGCTGCCAGCGCGGCGCCGACGCGACCGGCGCCGACGACGCCGATCCGGTAGCCA
>JBBSGC010000027.1:0-18618 GCA_038254525.1 Propionibacteriales bacterium
CGCGTCCTTCGGCTCGCTGTTCATGGTCTCCGGCAAGCGCTACTCCGAGATCCACACGCTGGGGGCGGATGCGGGCACCCGCCGGTCCCTGGAGTACTACTCGCAGTCCTACCTGCGCTTCGTGTGGAGCCTCGCGGCGTCCGTCACGATCATGGCCTACAGCCTGTGGGCGTTCGGACAGGCCCGGGCCGGGGGCATCCCGTGGGAGGAGATGTCGGTGGCGCCGTTCGTGCTCGGGCTGCTGCGCTACGCCGTCGACATCGACCGCGGCTCAGCCGGCGCCCCCGAGGACATCGTCTTCGGCGACCGGGTGCTGCAGGTCCTGGGCGCCACCTGGGTCGTGCTGATCGTGCTCGCGGTCTCCCTGCGGTGACCGAGCTCGGCTCACTGAGCGGCTGGGGGCGCACCGCGCCCTCGACCGCCACCGTCGTTGCCGCGCGCGACGTCGAGGACGTCGTGACTGCGGTGACCGCGGCCGGCGCGCGCGACGACGGCCGTGGGGTGGTGGCCCGCGGTCTCGGGCGCAGCTACGGTGACGCCGCCCAGAACGCGGGCGGGCACGTGCTCGACATGACCACGCTGGCCCGGATCCACTCCGTCGACGGCGAGGCCGGCACCGTCGACGTCGACGCCGGGGTCAGCCTCGACACCTTGATCCGGACGTTGCTGCCGTTCGGACTGTGGATCCCGGTGCTGCCGGGGACGCGGCAGGTTACGGTCGGCGGTGCGATCGCCGCCGACGTGCACGGCAAGAACCATCACGTCGCGGGCTCCTTCGGTCGCCACGTGCGCACCCTCGACCTGGTGACCGCCGACGGCTCGGTGCGCCGGCTCGGTCCGCAGGGGCCGGACGCCGACCTGTTCTGGGCCACCGTCGGCGGCATGGGGCTGACCGGCGTGATCGTGCGGGCCACGGTCTCGCTGTTGCCTGTCGAGACGGCGTACTTCGTGGTGGACACCGAGCGCGCCGACGACATCGACGACCTGATGAGCCGCCTGTCGGCCAATGACGACGCCTATCCCTACTCGGTCGCCTGGTTCGACTCGATAGCGACCGGTCCCCGGATGGGCCGGGCCGTGCTGACCCGCGGGCGCAGCGCGGTGCTCGACGACCTGCCGCCCCGACGGCGCGCGCGGCCGCTGCACTTCGACGCACCGCGGCTCGGCACCGTGCCGTCCGGGCTCCCGCCCGGGCTGCTGAACCGGGTCACCGCGCGGGCGTTCAACGAGCTGTGGTTCCGCAAGGCGCCACGACTGCGTCGCGGCGAGGTGCAGAACATCACCACGTTCTTCCACCCGCTCGACATCGTCGCGCACTGGAACCGGCTCTACGGCCCCCACGGCTTCTGCCAGTACCAGTTCGTCGTGCCGTTCGGCGCCGAGGCGGTGTTCCGGCGGGCGGTCGCGCTGATCGCGGAGTCCGGCCACCTCTCCTGTCTCAACGTGCTCAAGCGCTTCGGGGCTGAAGACCCCGGTCCGTTGTCCTTCCCGACCGCCGGCTGGACACTGGCCGTCGACCTGCCCGTCCGGCCTGGGCTCGACCGGCTGTTCGCGGCGCTGGACGCCCTGGTCGTCGACGCTGGTGGCCGGGTCTACCTGGCCAAGGACTCCCGTCTCCCCGCCGCGGCGCTCGCGCGGATGTACCCGCGGCTCGACCAGTTCCGGGCGGTACGCGCGGCGGTCGACCCGCACGACGTGTTCCGGTCCGACCTGGCCCGTCGGCTCGGACTCTGACAGCCTCGAGCCTCCGCGTACCCCCCGCCCACCCGCCCGTCCGCCCGTCCGCAAGGAGAACCGTGATCGACGCCCTCGGTACCCCTCAGTCGCTGCTGCTGCTCGGCGGCACCTCCGACATCGCGCTGGCGATCGCCGACGCCTACGTCGTGAAGGCGCCGCTGCGGGTCGTGCTGGCCGCCCGCCCCTCGCCACGGCGGGAGCAGGCGGCCGACGCACTGCGAGGTCGTGGCGCGCGTGTGGAGGTGCTCGACCTCGACGCGCGGGAGCCGCACACGCATGCCGGCGTGGTCGCGGCCGCCGCGACCGGTGGTGACATCGACGTGGCCGTCGTGGCCTACGGGATCCTCGGCGACAACGAGTCGGCCTGGACCGACGTGGAACACGCGGTCGAGCTCGCCGAGGTCAACTACGTGGGGCCGGTGGCCACGGGAGTGGCGCTCGCCGCCCAGATCCGCCGGCAGGGCCACGGGGTGGTCGTTGCGCTGTCCAGCGTGGCCGGGGAGCGCCCCCGTCGGTCCAACTTCGTCTACGGCTCGACCAAGGCCGGCTTCGACGCCTTCTACACCGGGCTCGGCGAGGCGCTGCGCGAGCACGGGGGACGGGTCGTCGTCGTGCGCCCGGGGTTCGTGCGTTCGAAGATGACCGAGGGGCTGCCCGCGGCCCCGCTCGCGGTGACCCCCGACCAGGTGGCGGACAGGGTCGTCGAGGCCGTGGCGTCGGGCGCCGAGCAGGTCTGGGTGCCATCGACGATGCGGGCGGTGATGGCGGGGCTGCGGCACCTGCCCAGACCGGTGTTCCGCCGGCTGCCGATCTGACCGTGCGCAGCCAGGCGCTCCGCTTCATCGCCGTCGGCGCGTTCACGGCCGTGACCGACTTCGGCACCTACCGGGCGCTGCTTGCACTCGGCCTGCCGATCACCCCGGCCAAGGCGTGCGGCTTCGTGGTGGGGACCACCCTGTCGTACCTGCTCAACCGGGCCTGGACCTTCGGCGCCAGGCGGGTTCCCCACGCGGTCGGCCGGTTCCTCGCGGTCTACGCGGTGACTCTGGTGGTCAACGTCGCGGTCAACGCCGCCTGCGTGAGCCTGCTCAGCGGTATCGGCGGGCGCATCACGCTCAGCTGGCTGGCCGCGCAGGCGGTCGCGTCCGCACTGAACTTCATCGGCATGCGCTACGTGGTGTTCCCGCAAGGCCGCGCCGCGCCGGTTGATGTCTGAGCGCCGAATGCGCTACCGCCTCGTGCTGGCGTCGGCGTCGAGCAGCCGGCTGGCCACCTTGCGCGCGGCCGGCCTGGACGCCGAGGTGCTCGTCTCGGGCGTCGACGAGAGCGCCTTCGCGGCTGCCGGCCCGGCGGCGCTCGCGCAGGCACTGGCGGTGCGCAAGTGCCGGACCGTCTCCGGGCGGCTCGCGCCGACCGGGCCGACTCTCGTGGTCGGCTGCGACTCGGTGCTCGAGCTCGACGGGCTCGCCTACGGCAAACCGGCCGACGCGGTCGAGGCGGTCGCCCGCTGGCGGCGGATGCGCGGGCGCTCCGGGGTGCTGCACTCCGGCCACTGCGTGCGGTTGCTCGACAGCGGCGCGGTCAGCGAGCGGCAGGCCACGGGTTCGACCGTCGTGCACTTCGCCGAGCTCAGCGACGCCGAGATCGAGGCGTACGTGCGCACCGGCGAGCCGCTGCAGGTAGCGGGCGCCTTCACGATCGACGGCCGGGGGGCGCCGTTCGTGCGGGCCATCGACGGAGACCCGAGCAACGTCGTCGGGATCAGCCTGCCGCTGCTGCGCACGTTGCTGGCCGGCCTGGGCGTCGCGTGGCCGGACCTGTGGGCCTGACCGGCACACCGGTCACTCGACCGGCAGGCCGAGCCCCCTGGCGATCAGCATGCGCTGGACCTCGCTGGTCCCCTCGCCGATCTCGAGGATCTTCGCGTCGCGATAGAACCGCGCCACCGGGTACTCCTCCATGAACCCGTAGCCGCCGAAGACCTGCGTCGCGATCCGCGTGGCGGTCACCGCGGACTCCGTCGCGTACAGCTTGGCGATGGCGGCCGCCTGCTTGAACTGGCCGACCGAGACGCCCCCGGAGCCGATCTCGTCCTTCATCGCCGCGGCCCGGTAGGTCAGCCCACGCGCCGCCTCGGCCATCACCGCCAGGTCGGAGATCTGGAAGGCCACCCCTTGCTTGCGCCCGATCGGGACTCCGAAGGTGCTGCGCTCCCCCGCGTACCGCACGCTCAGGTCGAGGCAGGCCTGGATGCAGCCGACCGCGAGGGCAGCGATCGCCACCCGGCCGTCGTCGAGCGTGGCGAGGAACTGCGCGAAGCCACGACCGCGCTCGCCCAGGAGGTTCGCCTCGGGCACCCGGGCGCCGTCGAAGGTGAGCGGATGGGTGTCCGAGCAGTGCCAGCCCAGCTTGTCGTAGGCGGGTTCCACGACGAAGCCGGGCGTGCCGCTGGGCACCAGGATGGAGGAGATCTCGGCCTTGCCGTCCGGGCGCTGGCCGGTACGCGCGGTCACCGTCACCACCGACGTCAACGGCGAACCGGAGTTGGTGATGAACTGCTTCTCCCCTTCGATCACCCACTCGCCACCGTCGGGACGGGCTCTGGTCCGGGTGGCGCCGGCGTCGGAGCCCGCGCCCGCCTCGGTGAGACCGAAACCGGCCAGTGCGCGCCCGGCAACCAGGTCGGGCAGCCAGCGCTGCTTCTGCTCGGCGTCACCGAAGGTGAGGATCGGGTTGATCCCGAGCCCCACCGCCGCTTCCAGCGTGATGCCCATCGACTGGTCGACCCGACCAATCTCCTCGATCGCCACGCACAGGCTGGTGAAGTCACCGGCGGCGCCGCCGTACTCCTCGGGCGCGGTCAGCCCGAAGAGGCCGAGCTCGCCCATCGCCTGCACGACCTCGACCGGAAAGTAGTGCTTGGCGTCCCACGCGGCGATGTGCGGCGCGATCTGGGACTCGGCGAAGTCGCGCACCACGGCCCGGAACTCCTCATGCTCACGGGACAAGGCGAAGGACATGACGGAACTCCTCGGTGGGTGCACAGCTGGGGCGGGTCCACCGTACGACGTCCGGTGAGCCGGAGTGCGCCCAGCCTGACGGCGCCGCGGTGGTGCCCGCGCACCCTTAGACTCCGCACCAGCCGTTCCGAGGAGGGCCAATGGTGAGCGTGCATCAGGGTTCCGGGCCACTTCACAAGGTGCTGGTCGCCAACCGCGGTGAGATCGCGGTTCGGGTCGTCCGGGCCTGCCGCGACGCCGGTCTGGCCAGCGTGGCCTGCTACGCCGAGCCCGACCGCGACGCGCTGTTCGTCCGGCTCGCCGACGAGGCGTACTCCCTCGACGGCTCGACCCCTGCCGAGTCCTACCTGGCCATCGACAAGCTCGTCGAGGTCGCCGCGCGCAGCGGCGCCGACGCGGTGCACCCCGGCTACGGGTTCCTCGCGGAGAACGCCGCCTTCGCACGGGCCGTGCTCGACGCCGGGCTGGTGTGGATCGGACCACCGCCGGAGGCCATCGACTCCCTCGGCGACAAGGTGCAGGCCCGGCACATCGCCGAGAAGGTCGGAGCGCCGCTGGTGCCCGGCACCGCCGAGCCGGTGGCCGACGCCGCCGAAGTCGTGGCCTTCGCCACCGAGCACGGCCTGCCGATCGCGATCAAGGCGGCCTTCGGCGGCGGCGGCCGCGGGCTCAAGGTGGCCCGCGAGATGGGCTCCGTCGGCGAGCTCTACGAGTCCGCGGTGCGTGAGGCGGTCAGCGCCTTCGGTCGCGGCGAGTGCTTCGTCGAGCGCTACCTCGACCGGCCCCGCCACGTCGAGACCCAGTGCCTGGCCGACTCCCACGGCAACGTCGTCGTGGTCTCCACGCGCGACTGCTCGCTGCAGCGGCGGCACCAGAAGCTGGTCGAGGAGGCGCCGGCACCGTTCCTCTCCGCCGAGCAGCGAGCCACGCTCTACGACTCGAGCAAGGCGATCCTGCGCGAGGCCGGCTATGCCGGTGCCGGTACGTGTGAGTTCCTCGTCGGCCAGGACGGCACCATCTCGTTCCTCGAGGTCAACACCCGGCTGCAGGTGGAGCACCCGGTGAGCGAGGAGGTCACCGGCCTCGACCTGGTCCGGGAGATGTTCCGGATCGCTGCCGGTGAGGAGCTCGGCTACGACGACCCGCCGGTCCACGGGCACTCGATCGAGTACCGGATCAACGCCGAGGACGCCGGGCGGAGCTTTCTGCCGGCGCCCGGCACGCTCACCCGCTGGCACCCGCCGGCAGGCCCCGGCGTCCGGCTCGACGGCGGCTACGAGGAGGGCGAGACGGTGCCTGCTGCCTTCGACTCGCTGATCGCCAAGCTCGTGGTCACCGGAGCCAGCCGTGAGCAGGCGCTGCAGCGCTCCCGACGGGCGCTTGCCGAGTTCGACGTCGACGGCATGCCGACGGTGGTTCCCTTCCACGCGGCCGTGGTTGACGACCCGGCGTTCATCGGTGACGGCAGCGGATTCGCGGTCCACACGTCGTGGATCGAGACCGAGTTCGACAACCGGATCGAGCCGTACTCGGGGACGGCCGAGTCGCCCGACGAGCCGCCGCGGGAGCGAGTCACGGTCGAGGTGGGCGGCAAGCGGCTGGAGGTCGTCGTGCCCGCCGGGCTCGGCGCGTCGTCCGCCGGTGGCTCCTCTGCCGGTGCACGCGCCAGGCCCGCCCGCCGTGGCGGCAGCTCCCGTCCCGGCGCAGCCGCCAGCGGTGACGCGCTGACCTCGCCGATGCAGGGCACGATCGTCAAGGTGGCCGTCAGCGACGGGCAGCAGGTCGCGGCCGGAGACCTGGTCGTGGTGCTGGAGGCGATGAAGATGGAGCAGCCGTTGCCGGCCCACAAGTCCGGCATGGTGACGGCGCTGAGCGCCGAGGTGGGCGCGACGGTGAGCGCCGGCGCGACCTTGTGCGCGATCACGGACTGACCCTCCCCTCGTCCCGTGCGACGTCAACGACAACGCCACGGCCGTACGACCAGAAGCCGGAGCGCTGGCCGAGGGCGATCGAGGCTTCGTTGGTGGTCCACGCCCGGTACTGAACGAATGGGCGCTCGATGAGTGCGTGTCTGGTGGCTTCCTGAACAACGGACCGTCCCAGCCCGTGCGAACGCCAGCGCGGGTGCGTCAGGACTCCGACCGACGGCATGTCGCGCCAACGGCCAAGGCTCGCTGCCGCCAGCAGCCGGGAGTCCTGGACCCATCCGAAGTCGGCGCCTTGGGTGAGTCCGGCCTCGGCCCATTCCATGGGGCTCACCGCCGCCCGCAGGTCCTCGAGGAGCTCAGCATCATCGGCTTGCAGGCGCCGCACCTCCGGGTGCTCCGGCCGCGGCAGTGTCGCTGCGCCGGCGTACCCGTACCAGGCCGGACCGAGCACCTGCTCGAGGCGCCGTCCGAGGTGCTGCTGCACTGCCGCAAGCGCTTCGTCCAGCCGGCCGGGTCCTTCGAGGCCGGACGGATCGAGGCCGTCAAGGTAGGCATCCGGTCCGTACGCGAGCACCCCGGAACCGCGATCGAGCTGCAGCAGGCCGACGTGGTCGACGTGGTCGCCGGGCGCAACGCCTCCCGTGAGTAGCGCATCGACCGGGATCCCCAGCCACTGTGCCCACCAGGCGTCGACGACGGCGAAGTCCACCACGACAGGCTAGGTGCGCTGACCGCTCTGGGACTGATCTCGCGACAATGGGGTCGCCCCAGCAACCACAGTGCATCGAGATCGGTCGCACCAGGGTTCAGGGCACCACGTCGGGGATGATGTGCTGGCTCTCCCTCGGCGGCCGCACGTAGTCCTCGTGCACGGGGGGACGTGGCGGCAGCTCGGGTGCCTGCGGAGTCAGGTCCTCGTATGGCACCTGCCCGAGCAGGTGGCTGACCACGTTGAGGCGGGCGCGCTTCTTCACCTCGGCCTCGACGACCCACCACGGGGCCTCCGGGATGTCGGTGGCGGCGAACATCGCGTCCTTGGCCTTTGAGAACTCGACCCACCGGGTGCGTGCCTCGAGGTCGATCGGGCTGAGCTTCCACCGCTTGGCCGGGTCCCGCAGCCGGGCCTGGAAACGCTTCTCCTGCTCGGCGTCGCTGACCGAGAACCAGTACTTGAGAATCTGGATGCCGCTGCGTACCAGCATGCGCTCGAACTCCGGGCAGGAACGCATGAACTCCGCGTACTGCTCGTCGGTGGCGAAACCCAGCACCCGCTCGACGCCGGCGCGGTTGTACCAGGACCGGTCGAACAGCACCATCTCACCGGCCGCCGGCAGGTGGGCGACGTAGCGCTGGAAGTACCACTGGGACTTCTCGCGCTCGGTCGGCGCGGCGAGCGCGACGACCCGGGCCGCGCGCGGGTTGAGGCTCTCGGTGATCCGCTGGATCGCACCGCCCTTGCCGGCGGCGTCGCGTCCCTCGAAGATCACCACGACCTTGAGGCCCCGGGCCCGGATGAACTCCTGCTGCTTGACCAGCTCGACCTGCAGCCGGGCGAGCTCGTTCTCGTAGTACTTCTTGTCGACCTTGTTCGTGGACCGGGGGTCCTCCTCGACCGATGAGGCGGGGGACGAGCCGGGCGCAGTGGTGGTCATGGATGCGCATCGTCCTCGTCGCCCGGCGGGCCGGCAACCCGGACCGAGGCCTGCCGGCAGGCGGCCCGCTAGCCTGGCGCGCGTCCGCGTCGTCGCCGGAGGCTGCCATGTTCACCAAGGTCCTGGTCGCCAACCGCGGCGAGATAGCGATCCGGGTCTTCCGGGCGGCCTACGAGCTGGGCGCCCGCACGGTCGCGGTGTTCCCGTGGGAGGACCGGGGCTCGGAGCACCGGCTCAAGGCCGACGAGGCCTACGAGATCGGCGAGCGGGGTCACCCCGTCCGGGCCTACCTGGACCCCGACGGGCTGGTCGCCACCGCCGTACGCGCGGGAGCCGACGCGATCCATCCCGGCTACGGGTTCCTCTCGGAGAACCCGAGGCTGGCACAGGCGTGCGCCGACGCCGGGATCACCTTCGTCGGCCCCAGCGTCGAGGTCCTGCGACTGACCGGCAACAAGTCACGTGCGGTCGCCGCGGCCCGGGCCGCCGGCGTGCCGGTGCTCGAGTCGGTGGCGCCCTCGCGCGACGTCGACGAGCTGGTCGAGGCGGCCGCCTCGATGAGCTTCCCGGTGTTCGTCAAGGCGGTGGCCGGAGGCGGCGGCCGCGGCCTGCGCCGCGTGGACGGCCCGGCGGACCTGCCGGACGCCCTGGCGGCCGCGATGCGGGAGGCTGAGGGCGCCTTCGGCGACCCGACCATGTTCGTCGAGCAGGCCGTGGTCGGCCCCCGGCACATCGAGGTGCAGGTCCTCGGCGACGGCGCCGGCGACGTCGTGCACCTCTTCGAGCGCGACTGCTCGGTGCAGCGCCGACACCAGAAGGTCGTCGAGATCGCCCCGGCGCCCCACCTCGACCCGGACCTGCGCACGCGGATCTGCGCCGACGCGGTCGCCTTCGCCCGCTCGATCGGGTACACCTGCGCCGGCACCGTGGAGTTCCTCGTCGACCGCGACGGCCGGCACGTGTTCATCGAGATGAACCCCCGGATCCAGGTCGAGCACACGGTGACCGAGGAGGTGACCGACGTCGACCTGGTACGGGCCCAGCTGCGCATCGCCGCCGGCGAGACACTGGCCGACCTCGGGCTCGCGCAGGACACGATCACGGTGCGCGGCGCCGCACTGCAGTGCCGGATCACGACCGAGGACCCGGCCAACGGGTTCCGTCCGGACACCGGGCGGATCACGACGTACCGCCCCCCGGGCGGTGCGGGCATCCGGCTCGACGGCGGCACGACCTACACCGGCGCCGAGGTGAGCGCCCACTTCGACTCGCTGCTGACCAAGCTGACCTGCCGGGGCCGCACGTTTCCCGACGCGATCGAGCGGGCGCACCGGGCGGTGGCGGAGTTCCGCATCCGCGGCGTAGCCACCAACATCCCCTTCCTGCTGGCGCTGCTCGCGCATCCAGACCTGCGGGCCGGCCGGCTGACCACCTCGTTCATCGACGACAACCCGCAGCTGCTCACCCAGCACGTCTCGGCCGACCGGGGCAGCAAGCTGCTCAGCTATCTCGCAGACGTGACGGTCAACGCGCCGCACGGACCGCCGCCGGCCACCGTGGACCCGATGACCAAGCTGCCGGCCGTCGACCTCGACGTGCCACCGCCGGCGGGCACCCGCGAGCTGCTCTGCCGCATCGGACCCGAGGCCTTCGCTCGGCGGCTGCGTGAACAGGACGGGATCGCCGTCACCGACACGACGTTCCGGGACGCCCACCAGTCCCTGCTGGCCACCCGCGTACGCACCGCCGACCTGCTGGGCGCGGCGCACCACGTGGCCCGGCTGACGCCGGGGCTGTGGTCGGTGGAGGCCTGGGGAGGAGCGACCTACGACGTCGCCCTGCGCTTCCTGCACGAGGACCCGTGGGAGCGGCTCGCCGCCCTGCGTGCGGCGCTGCCCAACATCTGCCTGCAGATGTTGCTGCGCGGGCGCAACACGGTCGGCTACACGCCCTATCCGGACGACGTCACCGACGCATTCGTCGCCGAGGCCACCCGGACCGGCATCGACGTGTTCCGGATCTTCGACGCCCTCAACGACGTCGAGCAGATGCAGCCGGCCATCGACGCGGTGCGGGCGAGCGGGCACGCCGTCGCCGAGGTTGCGCTGTGCTACACCGGTGACCTGTCGGACCCGGGCGAGACCCTGTACACCCTCGACTACTACCTGCACCTGGCGGAGCGGATCGTCGACGCCGGCGCGCATGTGCTGGCGATCAAGGACATGGCGGGGCTGCTTCGTGCGCCGGCCGCTCGCCGGCTGGTGGGCGGCCTGCGGGAGCGCTTCGACCTGCCGGTGCACCTGCACACCCACGACACCCCAGGTGGCCAGCTCGCCACGCTGCTGGCGGCGGTCGACGCCGGGGTCGACGCGGTCGACGCGGCCAGCGCAGCGCTCGCCGGCACCACGTCGCAACCACCGCTGTCCGCACTGGTCGCGGCCACCGACCACACCGCGCGCACCACCGGGCTCGACCTGCGCGCGGTGTGCGACCTGGAGCCCTACTGGGAGTCGGTGCGCCGGCTGTACGCACCTTTCGAGTCGGGGCTGCCGGCCCCGACCGGCCGGGTCTACACCCACGAGATCCCCGGCGGCCAGCTGTCCAACCTGCGCCAGCAGGCCATCGCGCTCGGCCTCGGCGAGAAGTTCGAGCAGATCGAGGACATGTACGCAGCCGCGAACGCGATCCTCGGCAACATCGTCAAGGTGACCCCGTCGAGCAAGGTGGTCGGCGACCTGGCGCTGCAGCTGGTCGCCCTGGGCGCCGACCCCGTCGCGTTCGAGGAGGAGCCCGGCGGCTTCGACGTCCCGGACTCGGTGATCGGCTTCCTGTCCGGCGAGCTGGGTGAGCCGCCGGGCGGCTGGCCGGAGCCCTTCCGCAGCAAGGCGCTGGCCGGTCGCCCGGCCGCCCGCCCGGTGGGTGAGCTGGCCGGCGCGGACCGTGACGCGCTGGCGGCGACGCCTCGCAGCACGCTGAACCGGTTGCTGTTCCCCGCACCGACGGAGTCTTTCGAGGAGATCCAGGAGCGTTTCGGCGACCTGTCGGTGCTTCCCACGCGCAGCTTCTTCTACGGGCTCGACGCGGACACCGACGTAGAGGTCGAGATCGAGGAGGGCAAGACGCTGATCCTCGGGCTGGAGGCGATCGGTGAGCCCGACGAGCGGGGCCTGCGCAGCGTGATGTGCACGATCAACGGCCAGCTGCGACCGATCACCATCCGCGACCGCTCCGTCTCGGCCGACGTCGAGGCCGCCGAGAAGGCCGACCCCGGCGCGCCGGGACACGTCGCCGTCCCCTTCGACGGCGTAGTCACACCGTCGGTCGCGCTCGGCGACGAGGTCAGCGCCGGTCAGGCCGTCGCGGTGATCGAGGCGATGAAGATGGAGGCCAGCATCACCGCGCCGGTCGACGGCGTCGTCGAGCGCCTGGTCATCGACGCGACCCGGCAGGCCGAGGGCGGCGACCTGCTGTGCGTCCTCGCGGCCGCAGGCTGAGCCTCACGCCGCGTCGGCGAGCTGCTCAGCGGTAGGTGATCGTCAGCTTGCCGGTGCGCTTGTCGAGCACGACGGTGCCGCCCTGGAAGTGCGCCGACTCGGTGGTGTCGGTGGCCGCCACGGAGGTCAGGGGATAGCCGAGCCGTCCACCGCTGAGGTGGTGCTTGCGATATGCGATCAGGACCCGGCCGTACAACGAGTGGGCGCCGGTCGGCGCCGACCACAAGATCATGCCGTGGTCCAGCCCGGTCTTGCGGCCGTGGCCTTCGCTGGTCCTGAGCACGCTGGTGCGCGGGAAGCCGAACCTCGACCCAGGTCCCCCGTCCTTGCGGTAGCGGGCCAGCACCGCCCCCGACAGCGCGGTCGCACCGTCGGCGCGGGTCCAGAACGCCCGGCCGTTGTCGAACAGCTGGCGCGCACCTGTCGTCCTCCCGGCACCGGCTACCGGCACCTCCGGTGAGGTCGGCCTGCCGAGCGGTGACTTGGCGCCACCGAGCTGCCGCCACTTCGTGATGATCGGTGTCGGCTCGAAGGTGAACCAGGTCGAACGCAGGCCGAACATGAAGCGCAGATCCTCACCGGTCAGCGCAACCGCGCTGTCGCTGCCGTCGAGAACCACCTGGTTCACCCGGCCCCCCCACGCTCCGTGGCCGTCCCGTGCGACCACCCGGATGTCGTCGAGCGTGCCCAGCTGCGGGAACGTCGACTCCAGCCTCGTGACGCTGATCGGGGTGGTCCAGTCATGGACGCCGTTGCCCGACCAGTCGTCGTAGGGGTCGCGCTGCGCCGGCAGATAGGGCTGGCCACCGTAGGAAGTCCAGCCGCCAGAGGACGAGGAGAACTGCGTGAAGGCGGGATGACCGCCGTAGAGCAGCACCCGGCCGGCGGTCTTCGCCACTGCGAGGTCGGTCGTCGAAGTCTCCGCGGACGCGCCGCCATAGACCTGGCACGCGGTCGTGTCGCAGAGCTGGTAGTAGCGGTGCCGGTTGAGCCGCTGCTCGTAGGACGCGTAGGTGCGTGCGGCCACCGCCTGGGCCCGCAGGGCCTGGGTGTGCCACGACGCCGGCATCTCCTGGGCGACGACACCGCGCAGGTACGCATCCATCGGCAACACGTTGACCGTGTCGCGCACGGTCGCCCCGGCATACGGGGAGGCCGCTCGAAGGACTCCCCGGTAGGACGTGGTCGCCCCGCTGGGCAGCACGAGCGCCAGCGGTCCGCCGGCCTCGAACTGGCCGTCACCTAAGAGCCGGCGCCAGGTGTGCCAGCCCTTCGCGTCGTGGAACTGCGCGACGGTCACCGAGCGGTCCCGGGCACCGGGCTTCAGCCGCCACGAGTCGCGCCCGGACCTCGCCGGCAGGGTGGAGAGCGCGCGGCTCTGCAGGTCCCGCAGGGTCAGCCCGGCCGTAGCCCGCACCTGCAGGCCCGAGGTGTAGTCGCCGGTGACCAGCACCCGCACAAGGTCCCGGTTGGTCCCCCAGGTGGTACCTGGGTAGTAGAACCTGACGATCTGCCGGTAGCTCTTGCCCTCCCGGGCAGCTCCCTCCGCGCCGTACTGGCTCATCCCGTGGCCGTGGCCGTACCCGTGCCCGGCGACCACCAGCGAGCGGCTGACCGGTACGTAGTAGACGTGGCCGGAGGCAGCCTGTGCCGGAGCGGTGGCAAGCACTGCCGCGGCGACCAGGCCGGCGGTCAGGCCAGCGGCAGTCCAGGTACGGATGCCGCGGGTCACCACGTCTGCACGCTGATCGTGTTGGTCGCCTGATCCCACTGGATCGAGCCGTGCTCGAACGTGGCCGACTCGCCCACGTCGGTGGGCTCGACCGAGGTCATCGGCAGGCCGAGGCCGCCGTGGATCCCGTCGAGCTTGCGGTAGCGGAGCATGATCCTGCCCCACAGCGTCCGGGCGGCAAGCTTGCCGATCCGGAACGTCACCCCGTGTTCGAAGCGGATGACCCGCACCCGGGCCACGTCGGTGGTCCTGGTGTCGGATCTCGGGTAGCCGAGCCGGCCGAAGAGCCCGTGGTAGGCACGGTAGGACTCCAACGAGCGGCCGGAGAGCCAGTGCGTACCGTCGCCCGGTTTCGCGAACATGACGCCGTTGGTGTACTCCGTGTGCCGGCCGCCGCGGGCCGCGGACTCACCGCTGAAGACGGTGCCGGTCACGGCGCTGCCCAGGACGGCGGCCTTCGGCGGGATGGTCGACTGGTAGAGCGACAGGTAGTCCGCCACTCGAGTGCGCAGCGTGGGCAGGAAGGCGTAGGCATAGCGGCCAGGACAGGTGGTCGACATCGCATCGCGGTGTCCGGAGATCCGGTTGAAGCGCTTGCCGTTGACAGTCGTCTGTCCCTGCACCGGCATGTAGCTGGTGCCGAGCCGCCACCCGACCAGCCGGACCAGCGCGTTCTTCATCGGGCGGGTGGGCCTGGCGATGTCGAAGTTTCCGATCAACGAGATACCCACGGTGTCGACGTTGTAGTCACCGGCGTGTGACCCGCGTACGGGCAGCCGCATCCCGCCTCGCCGTCCCTCGTAGATGGTGCCGTAGCGGTCGACCAGGAAGTTGTAGCCGATGTCGCACCAACCACGGCTCTGGGTGTGGTAGGCGAGGATTGACTGCATGATCGCGGCACCGTCGCTCGGCGCGTAGTCGTTGGAGTTGACCGTGTGGTGGATGAAGACCATCTGGGCGAAGTCGCCGTAGACCGGGTCCCAGCACTGGTCGCCCAGCCGTGGGTCGGCGCCCCACTGCTTGCGGGTCACGATCTTCGGCATCGCCGGGAAGTCGACCGGCCCGGGAATCGGTTCACCGGTCGTCGCGACGTACCCGCGCGAGGTCGGGACGCGGGCGCCGGTGGCGGCGCGGTCGGGCTGGATGGTGTCCACCTTGAGCCCGGTCGGGGTGCTGCCGTCGGGAGCGGTGACGCGCACCGCTACCCCGTCGGCCGAGCCCACCCACATCGGGCTGGTCCCGTCGCGGACTGTCGAGTCCTCGCTCGGCGCCGGGCCCTCGTCAGGCTCGACCGCGACCTGGTTCCACCCCGACCAGGAACCGGCGACCCGCGACCTGATGAACACCCGGGTGCCGTCGGCAGCGCTGTTGTGGTCCCAGGTGACCGCCACCATGCCGTAGTCGGTGGTGGTCGTCTCCCGGAGGGCCGCCACCACGGCGGCTCCCCCGCGCGCCGTGGCCGGCTGTCCCCCGGCCCGCGGCACCGGCAAGGTCGAGATCACCGGGTCGTGGGGGCCACCGGTGATCGTTGCGGTGGAGATGTGGGAGCGCAGCGGGCTGTTGGTCGCCGGCTGCGTTGGCAGGGCGGCGCTGGCCGTCGGCAAGCCCGCCATGCTCAGTGCAATGGACGCGCCGGCCACCACCAAGGTGACGACCGGACGAGAGGGCAGCTGCCGGACCCGAATCGGGCAGAACTGTCGCATCGGTGAGGGCTCCTCGTAGACATTCTGGAACTAATAGGTGAGCGAAGTGACGGATGATGCCCATGTGACTGCAAGAAGTGATTATGTGCACGCTGTGCGTCATCGGGGAAGTGGGTCCGGAAGATGGCACCAAATTACACGTGCGTAATGACACCCGTGTCATTTTCGCGCTTCCGCATCCTCGGTTCGTTTGCGGGACGCCAAGGACGCCGTTCAGGAAGCCTGGCTGCGGTTGAGCCGCTCAGGCACCAGCGACGTCGAGAACCCCCGCGGCTGGCTGACCACCGTCGTGGCAGGGCCGTCGCTCGGCGTGGGAGCTGCCCCAGTCTGGACTCATCGCGGCGACTACATGCTGGCAAGACCCGGATTCGACGTTGGTTGGCCAACGAGGCGCTCGCCGATCCCGAGCGCCTCGTAATTGCGTCGGACCCGGCGAGCAGCTCGGGCCGCGGGGTGCGCACGATCGGTTGGTCGGACTCAGCGATGGGCATCCTGACGACTATCACGCTCATCGACAACGGCCGGCTGTACGACGTGAACGGATGAAGGCGGCGAGCAGCGGTGACCAACGGCTTGATCGGGAGGAGGAGCCAGAGTGACATCAGGTTGCTTCGCAAAGGAGCGGAGCATGCGGAGCGGAAAGGGACGCCACCCCGGGCGTCGAAACGAAAGTCAGCCGACCCGGACGTGACCGCGCGAAGGTGTTGTCCGTCCGACTGAACGCCGAGGAGTATGAGCGACTCATGGCTCAGGCAGAGCAAGCCGGAGTCGGTCCTTCGACGATCGCGCGGTCGTTGATCCTCGGGGAGCTGAACGAGGGCCGGGGCCATGAGCCGAGCGATCCCTGGATGGCATCCGTGAGCCAGCGTCTGTCGAGGCTCGAAGCGAGGGTCACCGCCGACTGAGGCAGCAAGTGCCCAGCCACCTCGTCCGTACCGGCCGGCCGATCAGTCCGAGGTGGTGCACTGCCTTTGAGGTTCCGTCCGAGTTGCCGAGTGTGCGACAACCGGTCGGCCGCCAGCACGATCCTGACCGCCCCATGCGCCGGACTTGCGCTCAACACATCAACCGTCAATCCATCAACCGCGCGGAGCACTAAGCGCGCCGGTGCAGGCGCCGAGCTGCTTCGCCGATGGACCCGGTCATCGAGGGATAGACGGTGAACGCGTGCGCCACCTGGTCGGCGGTGAGGTTGCAGGCCACCGCGAGCGCGATGGGATGGATCAGCTCGCTGGCCTGCGGCGCGACGACGACACCACCCACGACGATGCCCGTGCCCGGCCGGCAGAACAGCTTCACGAAGCCCTCGTGCACTCCCTGCATCTTGGCGCGGGCGTTGCCGGTCAGCTCCAGTCGTACTCCCTCGGCCTCGATGGCTCCGGAGTCGACGGCACGCTGAGTGCACCCGACGGTCGCGATCTCGGGGGCGGTGAAGACGTTTGACGACACCTCGCGCAGGTCGAGCGGGCGGACCGCGTCCCCGAGCGAGTGCCACATCGCGATGCGCCCCTGCATGGCCGCTACCGAGGCCAGCATCAGCACGCCGGTGCAGTCGCCGGCGGCGTAGACGCCGCGCACCGACGTGCGCGACACACCGTCGACCTGCACGAAACCGCGGGCGTCGAGCTCGACACCGCAGCTGCCCAGTCCCAGGTCGGTCGTGTTGGGTACCGAACCCAGAGCAAGCAGGCAGTGCGACCCCTCGACCGTGCGCCCGTCGGTGAGCGTCACACGTACGCCCGGGCCGTCGACGGTGTCGGCGCGCTCGACGCTGCTCATCCTGCTGCGGGACAGCACGGTCATGCCGCGCCGGGTGAAGACCTCCTCCAGCACCCACGCCGCGTCGGCGTCCTCCCCGGGCAGCACGCGCTCGCGGCTCGACACGAGCACCACGTCGCTGCCCAGCGCCAGGTAGGCGCCGGCGAGCTCGGCGCCGGTGACGCCCGAGCCCACGACGACCAGCCGCCGGGGCAGCTCGTCGAGGTCGTAGACCTGTTCCCAGGTCAGGATCCGATCGCCGTCAGGCACCGCGGAGTCGGTGACCCGCGGATGTGCGCCGGTGGCAACCAGCACCACGTCGGCGGCCAGCTGCTCGGTGCCGCCGTCGTCGAGGGCGGCCAGCACCGTGCGCGCCCCGTCAAGGCGACCGGAGCCGCGCAGCGCGCGTACCTCTTCCCGGGCCAGCCGGTCGGCGATGTCGCGCGACTGGGCCGCCGCCAGCTGCTTGACCCGTCGGTTGACCACCGGCAGATCGGCGTGCACCCCGTCGGTCGGCTGTGCTCCCGCCCGGTCGAAGGAGTGGAGCGAGACCCCGAGCTCGGCCGCCCCGAGCACGGAGGTCATGAGCCCGGCGGTCGCGATCAGAGTCTTGCTGGGTACGCAGTCGGTGAGCACCGCCGACCCGCCGAGACCGTCGCGGTCGACCACCGTGACGCGGGCACCGAGCTGGGCCGCCACCAGCGCAGCCTCGTAGCCGCCCGGTCCGCCGCCGACGATCACCACGTCCTCCACGGCGCCCATCCTGCCGGACCTGCCGTCGCCAGGGTCGGCGGCGGTCCGGCGGCCACTACGCTGACCGGCGTGCCGCTGTATGCCGCCTACGGATCCAATCTCGATCCCGCCCGGATGGGCGAGCGCTGCCCGCACTCGCCGCTGCAGGGCACCGGATGGCTGCTCGGTTGGCGGCTCACCTTCGGCGGCGAGGAGCTCGGCTGGGACGGGGCACTGAGCACGGTGGTGGAACATCCGCTGCACCAGGTCTTCGTGGCCCTCTACGACGTGACCCCTGAGGACGCGGAGGCGCTCGACGCCTGGGAGGGCGTCGACATCGGGGTGTACCGAAAGCTGCGGGTACGGGTGAACACGATGGAGCGTGAGCAGTCGGCCTGGATCTACACCCTCGACGGCTACGAGGGCGGCCTGCCGTCGGCCAGCTACCTCGGTGTGCTCTATGAGGCGGCGCTGTCCGCCGGTGCGCCGGAGGACTACCTCGAGGACCTGCGCGGTCGGCCCTGCCGGTCCGTTGGCCACTGAACTCATCCGCACCCGGCCGGGCTCCTGCGCGTGGTCACTGGGGTCCCCTACGCCACTCCTAGCGTTGTAGGGGTCCCCCTCGCCAGTGCGCGAGTGGCACAATCGTCCCCAGTACGCTTCGCTGCGTGACCGACTCCACCGGCGGTGCCGCGTACTCGCCGACCGAGCTGGCCCGTGCCGCCGCAGACGCGCTCCGCGTGGTCACCGGCGCCGCCGACCACGACGTGGCGCTGGTGCTGGGCTCGGGCTGGCTGCCCGCCGCGGACGCGCTGGGCACAGCGGAACACGAGCTGGCGACCACGTCGCTGCCCGGCTTCGC
>JBBSGC010000028.1:0-18326 GCA_038254525.1 Propionibacteriales bacterium
CCGTGCGAGACGCCTTCGATCCCAAGACTCGCCGGTGACCGTCGTGGTCACCGCGGGATGTAACAGCGACCGACCAGGAAGGGGTTGGTTCCACATGCAGTACAAGAAGCCTTTGGCGGCGGTGAGCGTGGTTGCGCTCGCCGCCCTGGCAGCCTGCGGGGGAGGTACGAGCAGCAGCTCTACCGCGAGCAACTCGAACGGCTCGGCAAGCCCAGGAGGCGTCGACACCCAGAACCTGGGAAACACGGGGCGCGCGCAGGACCCCAACCGTCCGGCGCCGGCCGCCCCCATCGCCGGCGCGCAGATGGGTGGAACCGCCACAATTCTGTCGACGGCTGGCGCCACCACCTTCGACCCGACCGAGTCCTACTACACCAACACCGCCTCGATCGACTCGAGCCTGGTCACCCGCTCGCTGACGCAGTACGTCTATGACCCGCAGACCAAGGGGATGACGCTGATCCCGGACCTCGCGACCGACCTGGGGACGCACAACGCCGACTACACCTCCTGGTCGTTCACGATTCGGCCGGGGATCAAGTGGGAGGACGGCACGGCGGTCACGATGGACGACATCGTGTTCGGCATCAAGCGGTCCTTCGACCGGGCGACCTTCCCGGGCGGTGCCGACTACTCCAACCAGTACTTCCTCAACGGCGACAAGTACAATGGCCCCTACTCCGACCCCAACGGTGACTGCGGCTGCCTGTCGGTCAAGGACAACACGATCACGATCAAGATGAGCAAGCCGTTCCCGGACATGCCCTACTGGGGCGCGTTCCCGGCGATGGGACCGGTCCCGGCCGCGGCTAACACCAAGCCGGCCGACTATGCCCTGCACCCGATGGCGACCGGGCCTTACAAGTTCAGCTCCTACCAGCCGGGCAGCTCGCTGAAGCTGGTCCGCAACGACCAGTGGGACGCCAGCACCGACCCGGGCCGGCACAACTACATCGACGGATACAACTTCACCTTCGACGAGAAGCAGGCGGCGACCGTCGACACCACCATCCTGGGCGACCAGGGCGCCGGCCAGACGACGCTGACCTATGACGACGTCGCCGCAGCAGACCTCGACAAGGCCAAGGCGTCGGGCAACTTGATCCTCGGCGGCCAGCCCTGCACGTTCTTCTTCTCACCCGACTACCGCAAGATCACCGACAAGAACGTCCGGGAGGCGCTCGGCTGGGCGTACCCGTACGTGGCCACCTGGCTGGCCCGCGGTTACATCGTCGGCACCACCCGGATCCCCGGCACGATGATCCTGCCTCCGGGAATTCCTGGTCGCCTGAACCCGGCCTACGACGTCCTCGGCAACGGTGGCGACAAGACCGATCCCCAGAAGGCGCACGACCTGCTTCAGCAGGCGGGGCAGCTGGGCTATGAGATCAAGTTCCTCTACCTGAGCAGCGACCCGGCGTACGTTGCTGAGAAGGACAAGATCGTCAGCGCGCTCGAGCAGGCCGGCTTCAAGGCCACCCCGGTCGCGGTGTCGGATGCGACGCGCTACGCGGCGCTCCGCCAGAGCGGTAGCACCGACATCAACGTGCGCGCGCACGGCTGGTGCTCGGACTGGCCATCGGGTGGCTCATGGATGCCGCCGCTGTTCCAGACCGGCAGCGGGTCGAACCTCGCATTCTTCAGCGAGCCGGCCGTCGACAAGCAGATGGCAGCTATCCAGAAGATGCCGATCGACCAGCAGCCCGCCGCCTGGGGCCAGCTGGACAAGACGATCGAGGAGCAGTACTACCCCGCGGTCATCACCGGCAACGGTGGCGTCGCAATGATCCACGGGTCGAAGGTCATGAACATGAACGACGACAATGTGTTCGGGATGCCGACCTGGAAGGACATGTGGATTCAGCAGTAGGCTGAGTGGTCCCCGACAGCCGCTGAGCTGCCGGGGACCGGCTCCACAGCAGCAAGGAACAGCAAGGAAACAAGGTGATGGGAGCGGGTGCCTCGGCACCCGCTCCCATCACCCGCACCACCTGCAGCAGTCCGCCTCATCACGTCGCGGCCCCCATCGCGCCGCGCCGAAGGAGCGTTTCGATGTTCGGTTATCTGGTCCGCCGGCTGCTCTCCGCGATGCTGGTCATCTTCGTGACGTCCATTCTGGTCTTCACGCTCTTCTTCTACGGCCCGTCCGACCCGGGGCTGACCTTGTGCGAGAAGAGCGGTCGGTGCACACCGGAGCGGGCGGCCTTGATCGACAAGGCGCTGGGCTTCGACGACCCGGTTACCACGCAGTATGCGATCTACGTCAAGGGCGTCTTCGCCGGGCGCACCATCAACATCGGCGGCTCCGCCATCAACTGTCCGAGGCCCTGCTTCGGCATCTCCTACACCACCCGCCAGCCGGTCAGCCAGATCCTGTCGCAGCGGATTCCGGCCACCGTCTCCATCGCGCTCGGCGGCGCCTTGATCTTCTTCCCACTGGGGCTGCTGCTCGGCGTGCTCGCTGCCCGCAAACGCGGCAGCGCCACCGACCGGATGCTGGTCGGCTCCTCCCTGGTGCTCAGCTCGATCCCGTACTATCTGGTGGCCCTGCTGGCCTACCTCTACCTGGTGCTGATCTGGGGGGTGGCGCCGACCACCGCCTACACCCCGATCACCCACAACCCCGTCGCGTGGTTCACCGGTCTGCTGCTGCCCTGGCTGGTGCTGGGCATCACGAACTCCACTGCCTATGCCAGGTTCGGCCGCGGCTCGATGGTCGACTCGCTGAGCGAGGACTACGTGCGCACCGCCAAGGCCAAGGGGCTGACGCAGCGCAAGGTGCTGATCAAGCACGGTCTGCGCGCGGCGATCGTCCCGGTGCTCACCATCTTCGGCCTCGACCTGGCCACCTTGTTGGCCGGAACCGTGTTCACCGAGCAGATCTTCGGGATCCAGGGGATCGGCCGCGAGGCGCTGCAGGCGATCGGTGACCAGAACTTCCCGGTGATATCGGCTACTGTGCTGCTCGCTGCCGTGCTGGTGGTGGCGGCCAACGTTGCCGTCGACGTCATGTACTCGGTCATCGACCCAAGGGTGCGCCTTTCGTGAGCACGAAGTCCGTAGCCGACCCGACCAGGGTGTCGGAGTCGACCGGCGAACCCTTCTTGGTCGTGGACGACCTCACCGTCAAGTTCCCCACCGCCGACGGTCTGGTCAGCGCGGTCTCCAACCTCAGCTACAGCATCGACATGGGCCAGACGCTCGGCATCGTGGGAGAGTCCGGCTCCGGCAAGTCGGTGTCCAGCATGGCGGTGCTCGGACTGCACGACGCCAAGCGCACGCAGATGAGCGGATCCATCCGGGTCGGCGGCATGGAGATCATCGGCTTGTCCGAGACCCGGTTGCGACGGGTGCGTGGCAACCAGGTCGCGATGATCTTCCAGGACGCGCTGGCCGCGCTGCACCCCTTCTATCGGGTGGGCGGTCAGATCTCCGAGGCCTACCTGGCCCACCACCCCGACGCCTCCAGCCGTGATGCCCGCAAGAAGGCAGTCTCGCTGCTCGACCGGGTCGGTATCCCGCAGCCCGACCGCCGCGTCGACGACTACCCGCACCAGTTCTCCGGCGGCATGCGCCAGCGCGCGATGATCGCGATGGCGCTGGCCAACGACCCGCGCCTGCTGATCGCCGACGAGCCCACGACGGCCCTCGACGTGACCGTGCAGGCCCAGATCCTCGACCTGCTGCAGGAGCTGCAGCGTGACTTCGGCTCGGCAATCATCATGGTCACCCACGACCTGGGGGTGATCGCGGAGATGGCCGACGACGTGCTTGTCATGTACGCCGGGCGGGCCGTCGAATACGGGACCACGAAGTCGATCCTGTCGAAACCGCAGATGCCTTACACCTGGGGGCTGCTGGAGAGCATCCCCGAGATGGACACCGACCCGGAGATCCGGCTGCTGCCGATCCCCGGCCTGCCGCCCAGCCTGCTCAGCCCGCCGAAGGGCTGTGCCTTCCATCCCCGCTGCCGGTTCACCGGCGAGGTCGAGGGCGATCTGTGCTTCACCGAGCTGCCGCCGCTCGACCCGGCACCGGACGGCAGCGGCCACCTGATCCGCTGCCACCTGCACGACCCGGCCGAGACGCTGTCGCGAGACAACGCCCTCAAGAGCGAGGTCTGACCCGATGACGCAGACCGAGGAAGCCGCCGGTGCCACCGCTGCCGAGCCGACGACGCTGTTCGAGATCAAGAACCTCGTCAAGCACTTCCCGGTCAGGTCCTCCGGGCTGGTCCGGCGCACGATTGGCCACGTCCAGGCCGTCGACGACATCACGTTCACGATCAACCGCGGCGAGTCGCTCGGCATGGTCGGTGAGTCCGGCTGCGGCAAGTCGACGACCGGCCGGGTGCTCACCAAGCTCTATGAGCCCACCAGCGGGGAGATGATCTTCGAGGGCCGGGACCTGACGCCGTTGACCGGCAAGCAGATGCTGCCCTACCGCGGCCAGATCCAGATGATCTTCCAGGACCCGTACTCCTCGCTGAACCCCCGGCACACCGTCGGGTCGATCATCGGCACGCCGCTTCGGGTGCACAGCGTGGTGCCACGAAACAAGATCCTGCCGCGCGTCCAGGAGCTGCTCGAGCTGGTCGGCCTCAACCCGGAACACTTCAACCGCTACCCCAACGAGTTCTCCGGCGGGCAGCGCCAGCGCATCGGCATTGCCCGGGCGCTGGCACTGCAGCCGAAGGTCATGGTGGCCGACGAGCCGGTCTCCGCGCTCGACGTGTCCATCCAGGCTCAGGTGGTGAACCTCCTTCTCGATCTGCAGAAGGAGTTCGACATCGCGTTCTTGTTCATCGCCCACGACCTGGCCGTGGTCCGGCACTTCTGCACCCGGGTCGCGGTGATGTATCTCGGCAAGATCGTGGAGATCGGCGACCGCGAGCAGATCTACAACAACGCGCACCACCCCTACACCCAGGCGTTGCTGTCCTCGATCCCCGACGTCAAGCAGGCGGTGATCGGTGGACGGCACGACCGGATCAAGCTCGAGGGCGATGTCCCCAGCCCGATCAACCCACCGTCGGGATGCCGCTTCCGGACCCGCTGCTGGAAGGCGCAGGACATCTGCGCGGAGCAGGAGCCGCCGCTGCTGCAGATCGGCGGACTGAATCTCGAGGCCGCCTGTCATTTCGCCGCGCCGCTGGAGAAGGAGCTCCACGCCGCAGCGGTCGCCACCGGTGGCGCGGTGGAGTCGAACGGAAGCGGCGGCAGCCACCGTGGGAGCAGCATGACCACCCTGGCTGCAGACAGCGCGCTTGGCGAGCCGGCCGGCGGAGAGCCCAGCGGCGCCCACGCCGCGACCTGACACTCGATGCTCGATGCTCGACGCGCAAGAGCCCGCCGCAGTTCGTTGACGTCGCCGAAAGACGGCTAACTACGCACCCTGGCCGGCCTGCGTGGTGGGTAGCCCGTCTCTCGGCGGGATGGCGCTCCGCCGCGCCGGGGGCTCTCCGCTCCACGGGCGTGACCTACTGCGGTCGCTGGCCTAGGTTCGTCATCGATGGATGCCGACGGACTGTTCGAGGTCGTGGAGCCGGTGCGGCCAGTGGCCGGCACCGCCGGCGGCAGCTTGAGCGACTCCGCGCACGCCCACGCCCCGCTCGCCGTACGGATGCGGCCACGGAGCCTCGACGAGCTCGTGGGCCAGGACCACCTGCGGGCCACGGGGTCGCCGCTGCGCCGGATGGTCGAGGGTGACTCGTCGATGTCCCTGCTGCTGTGGGGTCCGCCAGGCACGGGCAAGACGACCGTCGCCGCTCTGGTGAGCGCCACGACCGGTCGCCGTTTCGTCGAGGTCAGTGCGGTTTCGGCCGGCGTCAAGGACGTCCGCGAAGTGCTGATGGCAGCCCGTCGGGACCTGGCCGCCGGCGGCCGGGAGACCGTGCTGTTCGTCGACGAGGTGCACCGGTTCAGCAAGGCCCAGCAGGACGCGCTGCTGCCAGGGGTCGAGAACCGTTGGGTCTCCCTGGTGGCGGCGACGACCGAGAACCCGCACTTCAGCGTGATCGCGCCGCTGCTCTCCCGCTCGTTGCTGCTCACGCTCGAGCCGCTGAGCCAACACGACGTTGGCGAGCTCGTCGACCGGGCCGTACACGACGAGCGCGGGCTCGGCGGCCGGCTGCGGCTGGACCCGGACGCGCGCGAGCATCTCATCAGGCTGGCAGCTGGGGACGCGCGTCGAGCGCTCACCTACCTGGAGGCGGCCGCCGGGGGCGCCGACGCACGGAACAGCCCGGTGATCGACGTGGAGATCGCCGCGCTGGCGGTCGACCGGGCGGCGGTCCGCTACGACCGGCAGGGTGACCAGCACTACGACGTCACCAGTGCGCTGATCAAGTCGATCCGCGGCTCCGACGTCGACGCGGCGCTGCACTACCTGGCGCGGATGGTTGAGGCGGGGGAGGACCCGAGGTTCCTCGCGAGACGGCTGATGATCCTGGCCAGCGAGGACATCGGTCTGGCTGAGCCGACGGCGCTGCCGACGGCGGTGGCGGCCGCGCAGGCGGTGGCGCTGATCGGGCTTCCCGAGGGCCGGCTCCCGCTCGCCCAGGCGGTGATCGCCCTTTCGCTGGCCCCCAAGTCCAATGCGGTCAGCACCGCGATCGACGCGGCGACCGCCGACGTCCGCGCCGGGCGGCTGGGCGCGGTGCCGGCGGCGTTGCGCGACGCGCACTACCGCGGGGCCAGCTCGCTCGGTCATGGCCACGACTACGCGTACGCCCACGATGACCCGAGGGGTGTGGCCCCACAGCAGCACGCACCGGACGAGCTGGCCGACCGGGAGTACTACGTGCCCACCCGTCGGGGCGCCGAAGCGGGACTTGCCGAGAAGCTGGCAAGGATCCGCGCGATCCTGCGTGCGCGATAAGGTCGAGCGCGTGTCCGCGGTCGAGGTGAGCTGCCTCGCGGTGAGCGTCGTGCTCGCCGCGGTTGTGCTGGTGCTGCTCAGCCAGTCGCGTCGCTCGCGCCAAGAGCTGCGGCAGCTGCAGGACTCGGTCGCTGCGCTGACCCGCCAGAGCTCAGTGGCGACCAGCGGCGAGTCGTCGCACCTCGGCGAAGCGCACGGAGCAGAGCGCGACCCTGCGCACACCGCCCCACCCCCGGGGCGCCCCGACCAGCTGGTGCTGGTGCCCACGACCGGGCACGTCGTCGAGGCGACGTTGGGTGCACCTCTCGTGCGGGCGGTGGTGCTCGGCCATGGCCTGCAGCGAGCCCTTCGGCCGGAGAGCCGCGACCGGGTGCGGGCGCTCATGCGCCGGGAGTTCAGCCGTCGCCGCAAGGTCCGCCAACGCGCCGGGCGACGCGCCGCCCGCGAGGCGGGCGTGCATGCGCGGTCCACCGGATCCGTGCCATCCGCTGAGGAGGGCTGGTCGTGAGCGGCCGGGGCTTCTGGTTCGTCGTCGGCGCCGGTGCCGGTCTCTATGCGTCGGTTCGCGGCCGACGGCTGGTCTACCGCTGCACACCGGCCGGCTTTGCCGACCAGCTCGCCGCCGTCGAGGTGGGCGCGCGCGCGTTCGCCGAAGAGGTCCGAACGGGCATGGCCGAGAAGGAGGAGGAGGTCGCCACCGCGCTGCAGCTGCCCCGCGCGGTGTCGGTCCGGCGGGCCGCCGGGCGAGCTCCTGAGCCGGCGCTCGACGAGTCGCCCCACGCGGGGCCTCGTGCGCTGGCCGCCTCGACCGCCACCCGCTCCTCCTGACCTGTGTTGGAGATTCCCGATGCAAACCGCTGAGATCCGGCGGCGCTTTCTCGCGCACTTCGAGAACGCCGACCACACCGTCGTACCGTCGGCATCCTTGCTGTTCGACGACCCAAACCTGTTGTTCGTGGCCGCCGGCATGGTGCCGTTCGTGCCCTACTTCACCGGGCAGCAGACCCCGCCGTACAAGCGTGCGGTGAGCGTGCAGAAGTGCCTGCGGACCACCGACATCGAGGAGGTCGGCAAGACCTCCAGGCACGGGACCTTCTTCCAGATGAACGGCAACTTCTCCTTTGGCGACTACTTCAAGCGCGAGGCGATCGGCTTAGCGTGGCCGCTGCTCATCACGTCGGTCGACGAGGGCGGCCTTGGTCTTGACCCGAACCGGATCTGGGTCACCGTCTTCCTCGACGACGACGAGGCGGCCGGTCTGTGGCGCGACGTGGCCGGTCTGCCTGAGGAGCGGATCCAACGCCGGGGGATGGCCGACAACTTCTGGTCGATGGGCATCCCGGGGCCGTGCGGCCCGAGCAGCGAGATCTTCTACGACCGTGGTCCGCAGTACGGGCCTGACGGCGGCCCGGTCGTCGACGAGGACCGCTTCGTGGAGATCTGGAACCTCGTCTTCATGCAGAACGAGCGCGGGCCGGGGTCGGGCAAGGAGGACTTCGCGATCCTCGGCGAGCTGCCGGCGAAGAACATCGACACCGGCATGGGTCTCGAGCGGGTCGCGTACATCCTTCAGGGCAAGGACAACCTGTACGAGATCGACGAGGTCTACCCGGTCATCGCGACGGCAGCAGAGCTGTCCGGCAAGACGTACGGAGCCGACCTCGGCGACGACGTGCGCTTCCGGGTAGTCGCCGACCACGTGCGCAGTGCGCTGATGCTGATCGGCGACGGCGTCACCCCGGGCAACGAGAGCCGCGGCTACGTGCTACGCCGGCTGCTGCGGCGTGCGGTCCGTTCGATGAAGCTGCTGGATGTCGAGCACGCGGCGCTGCCCCAGCTGCTCCCGGTCAGCATGGCGGTGATGAAACGGTCCTATCCCCAGCTCGAGCGGGACTTCGCGCGGATCTCCTCGATCGCGTATGCCGAGGAGGAGCTCTTCACGCAGACCCTGCGAGCCGGGACGCAGATCTTCGACCTGGCCGCGGGTCAGACCAAGGCTGCCGGGTCCGCGCAGCTGTCGGGCGCCGAGGCGTTCCAGCTGCACGACACGTACGGGTTCCCGATCGACCTGACCTTGGAGATGGCCGCGGAGCAGGGGCTACAGGTCGACGCCGAGGGCTTCCGGGCGCTGATGGCCGAGCAACGGGCGCGCGCCAAAGCCGACGCGCTGGCGAAGAAGGGCCGGCACGCCGACACCGGCGCCTACCGCAGCATCCTCGAAGCGTCGGGGCCCACGGTGTGGCTGGCCTACTCCACCCTGGACACGCCGTCTCGAGTGGTCGCGGCGCTGCGCGAGGGCGCACCGGCCGCCGAGCTCGGCGCGGGCGCCGTCGGCGAGCTGGTGCTGGACCGCACCCCGTTCTATGCCGAGTCCGGCGGGCAGAACGCCGACGCCGGCGAGCTGAGCTGGGACGGTGGGCGGGCCGAGGTGCTGGACGTGCAGCGGCCGATCCGTGGGCTGGTCACCCATCAGGTCCGCGTGCTCGAAGGCAGCCTGCACCCCGGCACGGACCTGCTGGCGCAGGTCGACGCCGAGTGGCGGCTGGGCGCCTGCCAGGCGCACAGCGGAACCCACATCGTGCACGCGGCGCTGCGCCAGGTGCTTGGCCCGACGGCGCTGCAGAGCGGCTCCTACAACCGGCCGGGCTACCTGCGGCTCGACTTCGGCTGGATGAGGGCGCTGAGCTCCGGTGAGCTGCACGAGGTCGAGGCGGTCGCCAACCGGGCGCTGCGCGCCGACCTGCCCGTTTCGGCCGCCGAGATGCCGCTCGCTCAGGCGCAGGCGCTGGGCGCGCTCGCGCTGTTCGGTGAGACCTACGGCGACCTGGTCCGGGTGGTCGAGATCGGCGGCCCGTGGTCGCGTGAGCTGTGCGGTGGCACGCACGTGTCCCACTCCAGTCAGGTGGGCACGCTGGTGCTCACCTCCGACTCCTCGGTGGGAGCCGGCAACCGACGGCTCGAGGCGCTCACCGGCGTCGAGGGCTTCTCCTACCTCGCGCGCGAACGCGACCTCGTCCGCCAGCTGGCCGCGTTGGTCAAGGTGCGCGGCGAGGAGCTGCCCGACCGGGTCTCGGACCTCGTCGAGCGGCTACGCGCGGTCGAGAAGGAGCTCGAGCGCACCCGGGTCGCCGCGCTGCTATCTGCCGCCGGCGAGCTCGCCGGGAGCGCCACGGACCTCAGTGGGGTGGCTGTCGTCGGACACCACGCCCCCGCCGGCGCCGGAGCAGGGGACGTCCGCAAGCTGGCCCTCGACGTGCGCGGTCGACTCGGTGAGCGCGCCAGCGTGGTCAGTGTGGTCGGGTCCGACGCCGGTCGCGCCTCGGTCGTCGTGGCGGTCAACGAGCCAGCCCGTACGCGGGGTCTGTCGGCCAACGAGCTGGTCAAGCTTGCCGCCGGCGTGCTCGGTGGCAGCGGAGGCGGCAAGGACGACATCGCGCAAGGCGGTGGTCCAGATTCCTCGGCGGCCGAGGAGGCGCTACGCCGCGTGGCGCAGGCGGTGGCCGAGCAGGTCGGTGCCTGAGCGGTGCGGACCGGGCGCAGGCTCGGCGTCGACGTCGGTGACGTGCGGATCGGCGTGGCGCTGAGCGACCCCGGTGGCCTGCTCGCCACGCCGCTGGAGACGGTCAGCGCCGCATCGGGCTCCACGCAGCGGCTGGTGGAGTTGGCCCGGCAGCACGAGGTGATCGAGCTGGTGGTCGGGCTCCCCGTGTCGTTGTCGGGGCGGGAGGGTCCGGCCGCGGCCAAGGTGAGGTCGTATGCTGCGCAACTGGCAAGAGCGGCCCGCCCGCTGCAGGTGCGGTTGGTCGATGAGCGGCTGACCACCGTGACCGCCGAGCGGGTGCTGCGGGAACGGGGGAGGAAGGGGCAACGACGTCGCGCCGTCGTCGACCAGGTGGCGGCGGTGGAGATCCTGCAAGCAGCCCTGGATGCGGAGCGCACCTCCGGTGCGCCCGGTGAGACCCTGGATGTGGACGCGCCGTGACCGAGATCAGCACGCCCGAGGCCCCGCCGTCGCCGGGCCCCCCCGAGCACGCATATCGGTGGCGGGGCTGCCTGGCCGCCCTGGTGGCGCTGGCGGTGATCGTGGGCGGCTCCTACTTCGTGTTCAGCAAGGGCGTCCAGTTCGTGCAGGACCACTTCGGGTCCAGTCCGTCGGACTACGCCGGCGCCGGCTCGGGGTCGGTCAGCGTGACCATCCCGCACGGCTCGAGCGGCGCCCAGATCGCCTCCCTGCTCGAGCAGAAGGGCGTGGTGGCCAGCGCCGGCGCCTTCGTCGAGGCGGTCGCCGCCGACTCCCACGGCAACTCGATCCAGTCGGGTACCTACTCGCTTCGCAGGCACATGTCGGCGCACGCGGCGTTGGTGCTGCTACTCAAGGGGCCAGGAGGCAACGGCATCCCGGTCACGATCCCCGAAGGCCTCACCGCGGCGCAGGTTGCCCAGACGGTCGCGAAGGCGACCTCCATCTCGAAGGCTGACCTGACGGCGGCGTTGCACAAGCCCTCGGCGCTCGGGCTTCCCGGCTACGCACATCACCAGGTCGAGGGCTACCTCTACCCGGCGACGTACCTGGTTCCTCGCCAGGCCACGGCGACGCAGGTGCTGACGATGATGGTCGACAAGTTCCTCCAGGTGGCCAAGGACGACGGCCTCGTCGGCAAGGCGCACCAGCTGGGCATCAGCCCCCACGACATCGTCACCATCGCCAGCCTCGTGCAGGCCGAGGCCCGCCGCACGCAGGACTTCGGCAAGGTCGCGCGGGTCATCGAGAACCGCGACAAGATCGGCATGGCCTTGCAGCTGGACTCGACGGTCCACTACGCCGCCGGCCTGACCGGCAACGGCGACGTGTACACCACGCAGGAGCAGCGCAACCTGGACTCTCCCTACAACACGTACAAGTATCCGGGCCTGCCGCCCGGAGCGATCGGCTCACCGGGGGCCACCGCTTTCCAGGCCGCCCTGCAACCCCCGTCCGGCAAGTGGCTCTACTTCGTCACCGTCAACCTGAAGACCGGCAAGACGCTGTTCACCGCCTCCTACATCCAGCACCTGGCGAACGTGCAGAAGGCGCGCCAGTACTGCCTCACCAGCAAGCTGTGCTGAGCTGCCGGTCAGCGAGGCCGGCCCGGTGACGAGCCGGTGACCCGCTGCGGGGTGCTCGGACGGCCGGTCCGGCACTCGCTGTCGCCGGTGCTGCATCGCGCCGCCTACGCGGCCCTGGGACTGGACTGGGACTACACCGCCCACGAGGTCGACGAGGGGCAGCTCGCGAGGTTCGTGCGCGGTTGCGACGCCTCCTGGCGAGGGCTGTCGCTGACGATGCCGCTCAAGCGCGCGGTGCTTCCGCTGTTCGACGAGGTCACGCCGGTCGTACGCCTGGTGGGGGCCGCCAACACGCTCGTGTTCGACGCGGGCCGGCGAAGGGGTGACAACACCGACGTCGGTGGGGTCGCGGCGGCTCTGGCCGAGGCCGGTGTCCGAGATGTCGAGTCGGCGCTGGTGCTCGGCGCCGGCGCGACGGCGGCCTCCGCCGTGGTCGCGCTGGCCGCCGCCGGCCTGCGCCGGGTCGAGCTCGCGGCCCGCGACGTCACCCGCGCGGCCCCCACCGCTGAGCTTTGCCGAGCGCTGGGGCTCAAGGTGACCGTGTCGCCGCTGAGCGGGAAGCTAGGGGCGCCGGTGGAGCTCGTGCTCTCCACGGTGCCCGCGTCCGCTGCCGCGGTGGTGTCCGACGACCTGCTGCACGCGGCGCGGGCGGTCTTCGACGTCGTCTACGACCCGTGGCCGTCGCCGCTGCTGGCTCGGGCCGCCGCCGGGGTCGTGACGCTCACCGGCATCGACCTGCTCGCCCATCAGGCCGGCTTGCAGGTGGTTGCGATGACCGGACAGGCGGTGCCTGTGGACGTGCTGCGTGCCGCTGCGACCGCAGCACTAGAGTCGCGCGGGTGACGCTCGACGCGCTGGGCGGGGCTGTGCTGCCCACCGCCGCCGCGGCCGTTGCGGCCGGCGCGCTCGTCTGGCCCGCCCCTGCCGTGATCGCCGCCCTGCCCGAACCCGAGCAGGCCGCCGAGGACAAGACCCCCTACACCGAGCTCGGCCGGACCAGGCAGCTGCGCCACCGGCTGGCCGTCGCGGCCGCGTTGGCCGCCGGCAGCGTCGGGGCAGTGCTCGGCTGGGATCCAGCACTGGCGGCGTGGGCCTATGTCTGCGCCGTCGGCGTCGTCTTGTCGTTCATCGACTGGCGGACCTCGTTGCTGCCGTTTCGGCTGGTGGCGCCGTCGTACGGCGTCGTCGCGGGCTGCGTGGGCTTCGCGGCACTGGTGGCCCGCAACGCCGGTCTGGCCGAGCGGGCCGCAGCCGGCTGGCTCGGGGCGTACGCGCTGTTCGCGTTGATGTGGGTGGTCTACCGCAAGGGCATCGGCTACGGCGACGTCCGCCTGTCCGGCGTCCTGGGGATGGCGTTGGCGCTGGTCGGGTGGCCGGCGCTGCTGGTGGGCCTGTACTCCGGGTTCCTGTTCGGCGCAGTCGGTGGCGGGCTGCTCGCGCTGGTCGGCAAGGTGGACCGCAAGGGCTACCCCTTCGGACCGTTCATGGTTGCCGGCGCCTGGTTCGGTGTGGTCAGCGGGCCGCTGGTGTCCAGCTGGCTGGGCTGACCGAGTTCGTCGGGCGGCGCCCGGGGCTGTTGACCAGGGAGCCGGTGCGAGGTGGCGTGAAACACTGACCGCATGCTGCGCTGGTTGACCGCGGGGGAGTCGCACGGGCCCGCGCTGGTCGCCGTCCTCGAGGGCCTCCCCGCTGGCGTTGCGGTCACCAGCGGCGACATCAGCGCGGCCCTCGCGCGGCGCCGCCTGGGCTACGGCCGCGGTGCCCGGATGGGCTTCGAGGCCGACGAGCTCGAGGTGGTGGGCGGGGTCCGCCATGGCCGCACGCTCGGCAGTCCCGTCGCGCTGCGGATCGCCAACAGCGAGTGGCCCCGGTGGGACAAGGTGATGGCCGCTGACCCCGTCGGCGCCGCCGAGCTCGAAGGCCTTGCCCGCGGCGCCCCGCTCACCCGTCCCCGGCCCGGTCACGCCGACCTGGTGGGGATGCAGAAGTACGGCTTCACGGAGGCGCGACCGGTGCTGGAACGGGCCAGCGCCCGCGAGACGGCGGCCCGGGTGGCGCTCGGGGCGGTCGCCGCCAACTTCCTCGACCAGGCCGGGAGTGTCGCCGTGCTCAGCCACGTGGTCGAGCTGGGAACGGTGCGAGCGCCTGCCGGGGTCGTGCCCACCGCCGCTGACGTCGACCGCATCGACGCCCACGCGCTGCGCTGCCTTGACCCCGAGACCGGTGCGGCGATGGTCGCTGAGGTCGACGCGGCGAAGCGGGAGGGCGACACCCTCGGTGGCGTCGTGGAGGTGGTGGTGACCGGCCTGCCGCCGGGGCTCGGCAGTCACGTGCACTGGGACCGCCGCCTCGATTCCCGGCTGGCTGCCGCGCTGATGGGCGTGCAGGCGATCAAGGGCGTCGAGGTCGGCGACGGTTTCCAGCTGGCGCGCACCCGAGGTTCGCAGGCGCACGACGAGATAGTCGTCGGCGATGACGGTATCCGTCGCGCGTCAGGTCACTCGGGCGGCACCGAGGGCGGCATGTCGACCGGCGAGACGCTGCGCGTCCGAGCCGCGATGAAGCCGATCTCGACGGTGCCCCGGGCACTGCGCACCGTGGACGTCGCGACCGGGGAACCCGCCGTCGCGCACCACCAGCGCTCGGATGTCTGTGCGGTCCCGGCGGCCGGTGTCGTCGCGGAGGCAATGGTCGCCCTCGTGGTCGCCGATGCGTTCCTGGAGAAGTTTGGCGGGGACTCGCTCGCCGAGACGGCCCGCAACCGGGCGTCCTACCTCGACTCGCTGGCGTTCCGGTGAGCGAGCGCGCCGCAGCGCCGCCGCGCACCGCGCCGGTATTGGTGCTGGTCGGGCCGCCCGGCGCCGGCAAGACGACGGTCGGCGGCCGGCTCGCAGAGCGCCTGGGCAGGACGCTGCGCGACACCGACGCCGATGTCGAACGGGTCGCCGGAGCGTCGGTGGCCGAGATCTTCGTCGACTCCGGAGAGCAGCAGTTCCGCGCGCTGGAGGCGGAGGCGGTCGCCGCCGCCCTGCGCGAGCACCGGGGCGTGCTGGCCCTGGGCGGCGGCGCGGTGCTCGCCGCGGAGACCCGCACGGCGCTTCGCGGGCACCGGGTCATCTTCCTCGACGTCGGCCTCGCTCAGGCCGCCCGGCGGGTCGGACTGGGCGCCGCGCGACCGCTGCTACTCGGCAACGTGCGTGGCCGGCTCAAGACACTGCTGGACGAGCGCCGCCCGTTGTACCTGGACGTGGCGACCGCACAGGTGCTGACCGACGACCTCGCGGTCGACGAGGTGGTCGACCGGGTGGCTGTTCTGCTGACGGCGGCTGGGGAACCAGCCGCGGCTACCGGACCGTCATGAGCGCTGAACCGACTTCGGTCCGGGTGCGTACCGCCGCTCCCTACGACGTGCTCATCGGTCACGGTCTGCGCGAACGCATCGTCGAGCTCGTCGGCGACGCCCAGCGGGTCGCGGTGATCCACCCGGAGGCGCTGGTCGACGCCGGTGCGGCGTTGCGCGGGTCGTTGCGTGAGCACGGCTACCAGGCGCACGCGATCGAGGTGCCGTCAGGCGAGCGGGCCAAGGGTGCGGAGGTGGCGGCGTTCTGCTGGTCGGTGCTCGGGCGGACCGGGTTCACCCGTTCCGACGTGGTGGTGGGGGTGGGCGGGGGAGCCACCACGGACCTCGCCGGTTTCGTCGCCGCAACCTGGTTGCGGGGCGTACGCCTGGTGCAGGTCCCCACCACACTGCTCGGCATGGTCGACGCGGCGGTGGGTGGCAAGACCGGGATCAACACCGCCGAGGGCAAGAACCTGGTCGGCGCCTTCCACGAGCCGGCCGGCGTGATCTGCGACCTCGACGTGCTGGCGACGCTGTCGCACGCGGAGCTGGTGAGCGGTCTGGCAGAGGTCGTCAAGTGCGGCTTCGTCGCCGACCCCGAGATCTTGTTGACGCTCGAGCGCGAACCCGAGGCGGCCGTCGACGCTGCCTCGCCGGTGCTGCAGGAGCTGGTCACGCGTGCGCTGCGGGTCAAGGCCGAGGTCGTGTCGGCGGACCTGCGGGAGACCGCTGCGGGAGGAGGGGTCGGCCGGGAGGTGCTCAACTACGGCCACACCTTCGGCCACGCCGTCGAGCGGGTCGAGCGCTTCACGTTCCGGCACGGGGCGGCGGTCGCCATCGGCATGCGCTTCGTCGCCGAGCTCGCGCGGCTGGCCGGCCGGCTCGACGAGGCGGTCGCCGACCGGCACCGCCGCGTGCTCGAGCTCGTCGGCCTGCCCACGACCTATGCCCCGGGCCGGTGGACGCAGCTGCACGAGGCGATGCGCGTGGACAAGAAGGTGCGTGGCGACACGTTGCGGTTCGTGATCCTCGACGGCCTGGCCAGGCCAGCGGTGCTGACCGCGCCGGACCCGGCGCTGCTGACCGCTGCGTACGCGGAGATCGTCCGCTGACCGGGCTGGGTCTGGCACTGCGCGAGGGCGGGGAGGACCGGCCGCACGAACGGCGGCAGGTTGCCGGGCGACGATCGACGGGTCAGGGTGAGCCAATGATGTCCAGTCCGATGTCCAGCCACGCCTCGCGACGCGCTCGCCTGCAGTCGCTGGCTCGGGATCGGAAGTGCTCGGCGGTCCTCGTGAGCGACGTGGTCAACGTGCGTTACCTGACCGGCTTCACGGGTTCGAACGCAGCGGTGCTGGTGCCGGTGGACGGCGAACCGGTGTTTGCCACCGACGGGCGCTACACCGAACAGGCCCGCGTCGAGACCGAGCTGGAACCGGTGCTGGTCAAGGGCGACCTGGCCGCTGAGCTGCTGCGCCAGGCCGGCGTCCAGGCCGGCGGACCGGTGGCGGTGGAGACCCACGTGCTGACCCACGACACGTACTCCCGGCTCCGCGGGCTGGACCCGCCGGTCGAGCTGGTCAGCGCCTCGAGGGCGGTCGAGGAGCTGCGGGCGGTGAAAGACGTCGCCGAGGTCGCCAGCCTGCGTGCCGCCTGCGAGATCTCGACGGCGGCGCTCGAGCTGCTGGTCTCCGAACCCCTGGTTGCGCGCTCGGAGCGGGAGCTGGCCCGGCGGCTCGAGGCCTACCTGCTCGACCTCGGCGCCGAGGCGGTCGGCTTCGACACGATCCTGGCGACCGGGCCGCACAGCTCGGTCCCGCACCACAGCCCGACCGACCGCGAGGTGGCGGTCGGTGACCTGCTCAAGATCGACTTCGGGGCGCGCGTGGACGGCTACCACGCCGACTGCACCCGCACGTTCGTCGTCGGACGCGAGCCGGCCGACTGGCAGCGCGAGGTGCACGCGGCCGTCGAGTCGGCGCAGGCCCGGGGAGTGGCTCACGCCCGGGCAGGTGCGAAGACCAAGGACGTCGACGCTGCCGTTCGCGCGTCGCTGAGTCCGACGGGTTACGCCGACCGGTTCGTCCACGGCCTCGGCCACGGGGTCGGGCTGCAGATCCACGAGGACCCGCAGCTCGGCGCCACGACCACCGGTACACTGGCCGACCGGGCCGTGATCACCATCGAGCCCGGCGTCTACCTGCCGGGCCGGGGCGGGGTCCGCATCGAGGACACTCTCGTCGTCACCGACGGCGCTCCGGAGGTCCTCACCACCGCCACCAAGGAGCTGCGCGTCGTCGGCTGACGATCGCCCTCCACCGACCCGAGCCGCGAAGGACGCCCCGCGAGATGGCCACGACGAACGACCTCAAGAACGGCATGGTGCTCAACCTCGACGGTCAGCTCTGGTCCGTCGTGTGGTTCCAGCACCACAAGCCGGGCAAGGGCGGTGCGGTCGTCCGTACGAAGCTCAAGAACGTGCTGTCGGGCAAGGTGGTCGACAAGACCTTCAACGCCGACGTCAAGGTCGACACCGCCAACGTCGACAAGCGCACCATGCAGTACCTCTACAACGACGGCGACTCGTTCGTGTTCATGGACACCTCCACCTACGACCAGACCTCGCTCGGCGCCGACACGGTGGGCGACGCAGCGCACTTCCTGCTCGACAACCAGGAGGCGACGGTGGCGATGCACGAGGGCACGCCGCTCTACATCGACCTGCCGGCCTCGGTGGAGATCCTCGTTGAGTACACCGAGCCGGGCCTCCAGGGCGACCGCTCGACCGGCGGCACCAAGCCGGCCCGTCTGGAGACCGGCTACGAGATCCAGGTGCCGCTGTTCATCACCAGCGGGGAGAAGGTCAAGGTCGACACCCGCGACGGAAGCTATGTTGGCCGAGTCAGCAGCTGATGGCCGCTCGCACCAAGGCGCGCAAGCGGGCGCTGGACGTCTTGTACGAGTGTGACCTGCGCTCGGTGCCGCTGGGTTCGACGCTGCC
>JBBSGC010000029.1:0-18209 GCA_038254525.1 Propionibacteriales bacterium
GAGGCGACACCGGTCCTGTCAGGCGGCTGAGGCGACGCCGGTCCTGTCGGGCGGGCGCGGCGGGGATTCTGCAGGACGCTGGATTTCCGGACCGCGGGCGAGGGTTGTTCATCTGCCTCTGACACCATCGCGCCGTGGCGGATGAACACTTGGAGATCGAACGCACCTACGAGGTACCCGAGGACCTGGTTCTTCCCGACCTGGCCGGCGGCCCCGTGACGGACAGCCGGGACGGCGGCCGGATCGAGCTGGCGGCGGCCTACTACGACACACCGTCTTTGCGGCTGATGGCGGCCCGCGCGACGCTGCGGCGGAGGGAAGGCGGCCACGATCCGGGATGGCACCTGAAGTTGCCGATCGCCACAGACACGCGGCGCGAGCTGCGATGGCCCCTCGATCGCGGGCGGACCGCTCGGACGCCGGTCGCGGTGAGCAGGACGGTCACGGCTGTCACGCTGGGCGAGCCGCTCGGCCAGATCGCCGAGGTACGGACCACTCGCCGGCTGCAGCATCTGCTCAGTGCCGACGGCACGGTGCTGGCCGAGGTGAGCGACGACTCCGTTTCCGCCACCGTGTTGCTGCCCACCGACGGGGCTTCTGGTGGCGACGCGGTGCAGGTATGGCGGGAGATCGAGGTCGAGCTCGTGCGGGGTGACGAGGAAACCCTGGCCGCGGTGGAGGCGCGCCTCATGGCCGCCGGGGCACGACCCGCGGCCACCTCGTCCAAGCTGCGCCGGGCGCTCGGCGACCGGGTGACGGCCGAGCCGGCCCGGCCCGGCCTCGACGAGCGGAGCGCGGGCGCGACCCTGGTGGCCTTCCTGAGCCAGCACGTACGCGCGCTGCGGGCCGCCGACCTGGCCGTACGACTCGGCGAGGAGGAAGGCGTCCATGACCTACGGGTGGCTGCCCGGCGGCTGCGCACCGCCGTGACCGCCCATCGGCCGCTCCTGGAGGAGCAGACGGCCCGCCACCTCCAGGGCGAGCTGCGTTGGCTCGGTGCCGAGCTGGGGGCTGCCCGGGACCTCGAGGTGACCGAGGAGCTGCTGCTCGATGCGTTGACCGCCGAGCCGGCCGGCGCCAGCCGTCGACTGCGGACCGGCGTGCTACGCCAGATCGACCCTGCCCGGCGGACCGCCGCGGCAAGCATGCGGGAGGCAATGCTGTCGACCCGTTACACCGCGCTGCTCGGCGACCTCGACGCTCTGCTCGCCGACCCGCCTCTGACACCAGTCGCGGCAAAGAAGGCGCACCGGGTGCTGCCCAAGCGCTTGGCCAAGGCGTGGCACCGGCTGGAGCAGCGCATCGTAGAGGCAGACCGCACGGCAGTCGGCGAGACCGGCATCGGTGGTCACGGCGGTGGAGATGGCGGTGCGGGCGGCGACCAGGACCACGCCGCTGCCCTGCACGAGGTACGCAAGGCAGCCAAGCAGCTGCGTTATGCCGCCGAAGTGACAGAACTCGCCGTGGGCACCCGCGCGCAGCGGCTGCGGACCCTCGCCCACGAGCTGCAGAAGGCGCTCGGACACCATCACGACACGGTGGCGACGCGGGAGTGGATCCGCCGCGTCGCCGACGCGGACGCCAGACCGGCGGACGCGTTCACGTTGGGCCGCCTGGATGCCCGGCAGGAGGTTCTTGCGACCGAGGCGGAACAGCACTATCTGCAGACTCTGAGCAAGATCCGACGTCCGAAGTCGCTCAGCTGGCTGACCCGACCCGACGGCTGAGGTTCATCGCGTCGTACGGCGCGTGCACCTTCACGTCGTTGTCGAAGTAGGCGTACACGTCCAGACCGGCCGCCGCCCACGAGCGCAGCTTGTCGGACCAGCGGTCCAGCGCCTCGTCGGTGTAGCCGCTGACGTAGAGCTCCTCCGAGCCGTGTAACCGCACGTACATGAAGTCTGACGTCACCCGCTCGACGAACGGCCACTTCCCGGCCGTGTCAGCCACCACGAGCGCGATGTCGTGGCGTCGCAGCAGGTCGACGGCCGCCTCGGTGCTGAAGCTGGCGTGCCGGACCTCCAGTGCATGCCGGAGCGGCCGGTCCTCGTCGGTGGTGACCAGCGCCCGGTCGTCGGGCACCTTGGCGTCGTGCCGCTGGGCCAGTGCGGCCGCCTGATTCGAGGTGCGTGGCAGCAGGTCGAAGAAGTCGGCGAGGCGGCGCTCGTCGTAACCGAGCATCGGCGGCAGCTGCCACAGCAGCGGGCCGAGCTTGGGCCCGAGCGCGAGCAGGCCGGAGGCGAAGAAGTTCGCCAGCGCCGTCTCCACACCGGCCAGCTTCTTGAGGTGCGTGATGAAGCGACCTCCCTTGACCGCGAAGACCAGGTCGTCCGGGGTCTGCTGCCGCCACGTCACGTAGCTCGTCGGCCGCTGAAGGGAGTAGAAGGAGCCGTTGATCTCGATGGAGCCCAAGCGCTCGCCCGCGTACGCCAGCTCGCGCCGGTGCGCCAGACCCGGTGGGTAGAAGTGCCCGCGCCAGCCGGGGTAGGTCCAGCCGGAGATTCCGATCCTGATCCGCCCCACCGGCCGAGCCTAAACGGCGCGCTCAGTCGGTGCGGCCCGACAGCGCAGCCAGAGTCGCGTACGTGACCACGCCGTAGGCGACGTGCGGTACCGCGTCGGCCAGCCAGTCCGCTGCCGACCAGGTGCGCGGATCGCTGATCCCCAGCGCGGCCATCGGCAGATTGGCGCCCACCATCGCCGCGCCGCCGGTGAGCACCGCCCCGCTCGGCCCCGAGGGAGCGATCCCCAGGCCTCGGGCCGCGCCGGCCAGTGCTCCGACGCCCACTCCGGTCACGATGCCCAGCAGCGGCCCCAGACCTTGTAGGCGGTTGGAGCGGGTGTCGTCGTCGCCCGGGATCTCGACGCCAACCGAGTGTGCCAGCTTCTCGACGGTGTCCTCGGGCGTGCTGCTCGTGCCCCGTCCCCGCAGCGCCATGTCGAGGTAGGTGACGGCGTTGAGAGCGGTCGTGCCTGCGGCGCCGGCGGCCGCCCCACGGATCAGGTGTCGGATCATGGCAGCACGCTACGGCTCCGGTTGCGTGCCGGCCACCGCAGGCGCCTTACGGTCTCCTGTCGTGCGGCCCGCACTGAACGCGGAGTGCCAAGCCGCGACGGGCGCCCCGCATCATCCAGGAGTGGTTCAGCCGGAGCACCGGGCGGGCCATACCGGCCGCGCGACGCAGCAGGGCCGTCCGGGTCACCACCTCCTGCTCGTAGCGCAGCGCCGTTCCGACCGGCGCGGGAGTCAGCGTCCACCGGCTCCAGCCGTCGAGGTCCCCGCCGAGCGCGGCCTCCAGGACACCGGCCGCGCGGTCCTCGCGCAGGGACGTGGCCCGCACCCGCAACCGGTACGGCAGCGCCGAGCGGCAGTCCAGCTCGGCGGTGCGCTCCCCCACTTCCCGTACCTCGCGAACCTGCGGCCACCACTGCGGGTAAGAGCCGAGGTCGGCGAGCACGTCGAACACCACCAGCTGCTCGGCGGCGACCGTCCAGCTGCTGTCGAAGCGGTAGAAGGTGCGGTCCACGCGGCCATCCTGCTCTGCCACGATGGCGACATGAGTGAGCATCCCTACAAGTACGACCTGCTCGTCGTCGGCAGCGGCCCCGGTGGCCAGCGCGCGGCGATCGCGGCCGCGAAGCTCGGCCGCACGGTCGCGGTGGTCGATCGGCGCACCATGGTCGGCGGTGTCTGCATCAACACCGGCACCATCCCGAGCAAGACGCTGCGGGAGGCGGTGCTGTATCTCACCGGCATGTCGCAGCGCGACCTGTACGGCGCCAGCTACCGGCTCAAGGCGGAGATCACCGTCGCCGACCTCACCGCTCGCACCCAGCACGTCATCGGCCGCGAGGTCGAGGTGGTCCGCAACCAGCTGCTGCGCAACCATGTCGAGCTGCTGGCCGGGACCGCGTCGTTCGAGGACCCGCACACGCTCAGCGTCAGGGGGGATGACCACTTGACTGTCTCCGCCGAGAAGATAGTGCTCGCACCAGGTACCCGGCCGGCTCGACCGGACCACGTGGAGTTCGACGAGGAGCACGTCGTCGACTCCGATGGGATCCTCCAGCTGCACAAGATCCCCGCCACGATGGTGGTCGTCGGTGCCGGCGTCATCGGCATCGAGTACGCCTCGATGTTCGCCGCGCTAGGGACCCGGGTGACCGTGGTCGACCAGCACCCCTCGATGCTGGACTTCTGTGACGAGGAGATAGTGGAGTCGCTCCGCTTCCACCTGCGGGACCTCGCAGTGTCGTTCCGCTTCGGCGAGCAGGTGGACAAGGTGGAGATCGGTGCCCGCGGAACGCTGACCTCGCTGGCAAGCGGCAAGCGGATCGCCGCCGACACCGTCATGTACTCCGCCGGGCGCCAGGGCGCAACCGAGGAGCTGGACCTCGAACGGGCCGGTCTCTCGGCCGACGACCGCGGCCGCCTTCGGGTCGACGAGTGCTTCCGCACCGAGGTCGAGCACATCTTCGCCGTCGGCGATGTCGTCGGCTTCCCTGCGCTCGCAGCAACCAGCATGGAGCAGGGACGCCTGGCGGCCTTGCACGCGATGGGCGAACCAGCCGGCGCCATCACGGCGCTGCAGCCGATCGGGGTCTACACGATCCCAGAGATCTCGTACGTGGGGCGCACCGAGGCCGAGCTGACCGATGGGTCCATTCCCTACGAGGTGGGCCTCTCCCGCTATCGCGAGCTGGCCCGCGGCCAGATAGTGGGCGACTCCTACGGCATGCTCAAGCTGCTCGTGCACACAACCGAGCGGAAGCTGCTGGGCGTGCACGTGTTCGGGACCGGTGCCACCGACCTGGTGCACATCGGCCAGGCCGTCATGGGCTGCAACGGCACCATCGACTACCTGGTCGACACGGTCTTCAACTACCCGACGCTGTCCGAGGCGTACAAGGTGGCCGCCCTGGACGCGACCAACAAGCTGCGGACCCTCGACACGCTGCTCAGCTGAGCCATCTGGGCGGCCAACTCGCCTTCGGCTGGCTACCCTCGACGCTTGTGACCGGTCTCCCCCCGCAGATCCGCGCCTGCCTCTTCGACCTCGACGGCGTGCTCACCAGCACCGCCGTGCTGCACGAAGCGGCGTGGAAGCAGACCTTCGACGACTATCTGCGGCGCCGAGACGGCGACGGGTTCACCCCCTTCAGCGCGCACGACTACACCGAGTTCGTCGACGGGCGCCCGCGCGCGGACGGCGTCCGCACCTTCCTGACCTCGCGCGGGATCGAGCTGCCCGATGGGTCACCCGACGATCCTCCGGACGCCGAGACGGTCAACGGGGTCGGCAACCGAAAGAACGAGCTGCTCCTGAAGACCATCGACGAGCAGGGGGTCGACCCGTACCCGGGGTCGGTGCGCTATCTGGAGGCGGCCCGCGCCGCGGGCCTGTCGATCGCCGTCGTCACCTCTTCGGCCAACGGCAAGGCGGTGCTTGAGGCGACCGGGCTGGACCGCTTCGTGGAGGCGCGCATCGACGGCGTGGTGATCGTGGAGCGCGGGCTGCGCGGCAAGCCGGCGCCGGACTCGTTTCTCGCCGGTGCGGCGGCGGTCGGCGTCGACCCAGCCGCCGCGGCGGTGTTCGAGGACGCGTTGTCGGGAGTCGCTGCGGGCCGGGCCGGGAACTTCGGCTACGTCGTGGGGGTCGACCGGGCCGACCAGGCGGACGCCCTGCGCAGCTCCGGTGCCGACATCGTCGTCGAGGATCTCGCCGAGCTGCTCGACCGGCCGGCCGGTGCCGCGTGAACGGCTACCAGGTCGATCCCTGGCAGCTGTGCTGGAAGGGTCTGGCCGTCGACCAGCTGCAGCGAACCGAGTCGACGTTCGCGCTGGCCAACGGCCACCTCGGCATGCGTGGCACGCTCGAGGAGGGCGAGCCGCGGGGCCTGCCCGGCACCTATCTCAACGGCTTCTACGAGGCGCACGCGCTGCCCTACGCCGAGGGTGGCTACGGCTACCCGGAGGCCGGGCAGACGGTTGTCAACGTGACCGACGGCAAGATCATCCGGCTGCTCGTCGAGGACGAGCCGCTCGACATGCGCTACGGAATCGCTCCCGAGCACGAGCGGGTGCTTGACTTTCGCTCCGGAACGCTTCGACGACGAACCGTGTGGGTGTCCCCGACCGGCCGGCGGATCCGGCTGACCACCGAGCGACTCGTTTCGTTCACCCAGCGTGCCGTGGCCGCGATCCGCTATGTCGTCGAGCCCCTCGACGGCCAGCTGCAGCTCGTCGCCCAGTCCGACCTGCTGGCCAACGAGCCGATCGAGTCCGCGGGCAAGGACCCGCGGCTGGCGGCGGTCCTGTCGAAGCCGTTGGTCGCCGACTACCACTCCGGATCGGGCCACCGCGCGTTGCTCGCGCACCACACCCGCGAGTCCGCGCTGCACATGGCTGCCGCGATGGACCACGTCTTCGAGACCAGCGACGGCCTCGACACCCGCCTCCACGTCGAGGAGGATCTCGCGCGGGTCACGGCCGCCGTCGAGGTGCCGCAGGGCGGGCAGCTGGCGATCACCAAGCTCGTGACGTACGGCTGGTCCTCCACCCGGTCGGTGCCGGCCCTGCGGGCGCAGGTCGACGCGGCCCTCACCGGCGCGATGCAGACCGGCTGGGAAGGGCTGTTGGCCGACCAGCGCACCTATCTCGACTCGTTCTGGGAGACCGCCGATGTGCAGATCGACGGCGACCCGGAGCTTCAGCAGGCGGTGCGCTTCGCACTGTTCCACGTGCTGCAGGCCGGCGCCCGCGGTGAGACCAGGGCGATCCCGGCCAAGGGGCTGACCGGTCCGGGCTATGACGGGCACGCCTTCTGGGACACCGAGACCTTTGTGCTGCCGGTGCTGACCTACACCCAGCCGGAGGCGGCGCGGGACGCGCTGCGCTGGCGGCACGCCACGATCGACCCGGCGAAGGCTCGGGCCGAGCAGCTGGGACAGCGCGGAGCAGCGTTCCCGTGGCGGTCCATCAACGGCGCCGAGTGCTCCGCGTACTGGCCGGCCGGCACCGCCGCGTTCCACGTCTCGGCCGACGTCGCCGACGCGGTCGCGCGCTATCTCGGCGCGACGCAGGACCAGGAGTTCGAGCGCTCCTGCGGCGCCGAGCTGCTGGTCGAGACGGCCAGGCTTTGGATCTCACTCGGTCACCACGACGACCACGGTGGTTTCCGCATCGACGGGGTGACCGGTCCAGACGAGTACTCGGCGATCTCCGACAACAACATCTACACGAACCTGATGGCCCAGCGGAACCTGCGGGAGGCGGCCGCGGTCTGCGCTCGGCATCTCGACGTCGCCGAGCGGTTGGGCGTCGGTGAGGAGGAGCGTCGCGCATGGCTGGCCGCGGCGGAGGCGATGCTCGTCCCCTATGACGACATGCTCGGCGTGCACCCGCAGGCCAGTGGCTTCACCGTGCATGACAAGTGGGACTTCGCGTGCACGCCGCAGGACCACTACCCGCTCTTCCTGCACTACCCGTACTTCGACATCTATCGCAAGCAGGTGGTCAAGCAGGCCGACCTGGTGTTGGCGATGCACCTGCGCGGAGACGCGTTCAGCGCCGCCGAGAAGGCCAGCAACTTCGCCTACTACGAGCCACTGACCGTGCGGGACTCGTCGCTGTCGGCGTGTTCCCAGGCGGTGGTGGCCGCCGAGGTCGGGCAGCTCGACCTGGCTTACGACTACTTCACAGAAGCCGCGCTCACCGACCTGCACGACCTGCACAACAATGTTCGCAACGGCCTGCACATCGCGTCGCTGGCCGGCGCGTGGACGGTCGCGGTCGCCGGCTTCGGTGGCATGCGCGACCACGGGGGACGACTGACGTTCGTCCCGAGGCTGCCTCGAGCGCTGTCTCGGATCGCCTTCCGGATGTGCTACCGCGGCAACCGGCTCCTGGTCGAGGTGGGCCAGCAGGAGGCGACCTACCGGCTGCTCGACGGCGAGCCGTTCGAGGTCGAGCATCATGGGGAGACGCTGACGGTCCGGAAGGAACCGACGTCTCGGCCGCTGCCCCAGATCGAAGCTGGGCCCCGACCGCAACAGCCACCCGGCCGCGCCCCGGGACGCCGCGAGTGGCCTCGGGTGCCGGCCGGGAGTAGCCCCCAGGTGCCGCGAGCCGCCCAGACATGACCCCAGACGCAACCCCGGACAGGACGCTGGACAGGAAGCTGGACGACAAGGCGACCGAGCTGCTGGCGCTGTACACCGGCCCCGAGCTGCTCGTCGTGGTCAACGTGTGGGACGTCGCGAGTGCAACCGTGGTCGCCAGCGCGCCTGGCTGCCGGGCGCTTGCGACCGCAAGCCACGCCATCGCCGCGACGTTCGGTTATCCAGACGGCGAGCGGATCTCGCGCGACCTGATGCTGGACATGTGCGGCCGGATCGCCGCCGCCGTCGACCTCCCGGTCACTGCGGACCTCGAGGCCGGCTACGGCGATCCCGCGGAGACGACCCGGCGAGCGGTGGCGGCGGGCATCGCCGGTGCCAACCTGGAGGACGCGATGGCCCCGTTGGCCGACTCGGTCGCCGCTGTGGAGGCGGTGGTGCGGGCCGCGGCCGAGGCGGGCGTGCCGTTCGTCCTCAACGCCCGCACCGACGCGTTCCTCCAGGCCGGCGACCGCAACCGTGACCAGGTGCTGGCGGACGCGATCGAGCGCGGCCGTGCCTATCTGGACGCCGGCGCCGCGTGCGTGTTCGTTCCAGGCTTGGTCGATGAGCTGACCGTCCGGCGGCTGGTCGAGGGCATCGGGGCCCGTCGGGTCAGCCTGCTGGCGACGCCGGGCACACCACCACTGTCGGTGCTCGCCGGACTCGGCGTGGCTCGCGTGTCCTTCGGCCCCTGGTCGCAGCGGGTCGCGATGACCGCGCTGGCCGACACGGCAGCCGACCTGTTGGCCGGCGGCTCGTTGCCCGATGGTGTCCGGCCGCTGACCTGATCGACGTATTTGCCCCCAAGCGGTCGGCGTCCGGGTGATATACCTGCCGAGGCGGCCGCCCGGCCGCAGACGGGAGCCACCGTGGGTGCGCTGCGCAGCTTGACCGAGGACGAGTCCCGCGGACGTGCGGCACTGATCGACGTGGACCGCTACGACATCGGCGTGGACCTGACCGACCTCGCCGCCGGCGATGCACTGCGAGCGGTGTCCACTGTGCGCTTCTCCTGCCGCGAGCCGGGAGCGTCGACGTTCGTCGACTGCGCCGCCGACGTGGTCTCGGCGCGGCTCAACGACAAGCTCCTCGACCAGTCCGCCGTCGCGAGCTCGCGTATCCAGCTCGCTGACCTGGCCGCCGACAACGTGCTCGTCGTGGAGACCGTGCAACGCTCCACCGGATCCGGGACCGCCGTGCATCGGGCGGTCGACCCGACCGACGACGAGGTCTACGTGTGGACCTCGTTCGAGCCCGACGAGGCGCGCCGGGTGTGGGCCTGCTTCGACCAGCCGGACCTCAAGGCGCCCTTCCGGTTCACGGTCATGGCCCCAGCGAGCTGGACCGTGCTCAGCAACAGCGCGGACCCGAGCGTCGAGGACGCCGACGGCGCCCGGCGCTGGACCTTCCCCGACACTCCCCCGCTGTCGACCTACGTCCCGGTGATCAACGCCGGCCCGTTCCACGAGCGGCGCGTCGAGCGCAACGGCTACGAGCTGGGGCTCTTCGCGCGGCAGTCGCTGTCGACGGTGCTCGACCGAGACGCCGAGGAGCTCTTCGACCTCACCGCCCGGGGGCTCGCGTTCTTCGGCGAACAGTTCGCGATGCCGTTCCCCCAGCGCAGCTACGACCAGGTCTTCATGCCGGACATGGGCGGGGCCATGGAGAACTACGGCTGTGTCACCTGGTCGGACGCCTTCGTCTACCGCAGCGCCCCGTCGCCGCAGCAGCGGGAGGAGCGGGCAGCGGTGCTGCTCCACGAGATGGCGCACATGTGGTTCGGTGACATCGTCACCATGCGCTGGTGGGACGACCTGTGGCTCAACGAGGCATTCGCCGAGTGGGCCTGCTACTGGGCCGCGTCGAGCGCCACCGAGTTCACCGACGCCTGAGCGGGGTTCCTCGCCGGCGCCAAGGGGCTGGCGTACCCGGTCGACCGTGGCCCCACGACGCACCCGATCCGCCAGCCCGCCCCCGACGTCGCCGAGGCCACCGCCGGGTTCGACAACATCACCTACCTCAAGGGCGCGAGCGTCCTCAAGCAGCTGGTCGCCTACGTCGGTGAGGAAGACTTCGTGGCCGGCCTGCGGGCCTACTTCGCGGCGCACGCCTGGGGCAACGCCTCCCTGGACGACCTGATGGGCGCACTGGCCACCGCCAGCGGACGCGACCTGGCCGCATGGACGCACGGCTGGCTCGACACCGCAGGGGCCGACACGTTGAGCCTCGAACCGGTCGGCGAGGGTTTCCTGCTCCGCGCGAGCGGCCCCGACGGCGGCGCACCGCGCCCGCACCGCCTGGACATCGGCGTCTACGACCGCAGCGACGGCTCACTCGTACGCCAGGAGCCCGTCAGGTTGGAGGTAGCCGGAGCAACCACCCAGGTTCCGGGCGGATTCCCGGCAGCCGGCCTGTTGCTGGTCAACGACGGAGACCTCACCTATGCCTCGGTCCGGCCCGACCGCGACTCCCTGGCGGACCTCCTCGCCTCGGCCGGCGAGCTGCCCACCGCGACCGCTCGCGCCGTCGCGGTCGGGACCGTCTGGGACATGCTGATGACCGGCGACCTGCCGGCGGCCGATGTGGTCCGTTGCATCACCGGCGTGCTGGCCGGCGAGACCGCCGAGTCCGTGATCGAGCCGTTCCTCGGCATGGCGGTGCAGGCCGCGGAGCTGTGGGCACCAGCGGCTGAGCGCGAGGCGCTCCTCGATGTGGTGGCTCAGGCCTGCCTGGCCTTGAGCGAGCACGGTGGCGCCCGGCGTCTGGTGGCGTTGCGTTCGCTGGCACGCACCGCCGTCACCGACGAGCAGCTCGCGACGCTGCGTGCCGCCGCCGGGAAGGACGACGTCGACCTCCAGTGGCGCACCCTCACCCGGCTGGCCGCGCTCGGCCGGCTGGACCGCGACGCCGTCGAAGCGCTGCGCGAGGGTGATCCCGACCCGGATGCCTGGGTGCGGGCACTTGGCGTCGAGGCGGCGGCGCCCGACACCGACCACAAGCAGGCAGCGTGGCGGGCGGCGGTCGAGGAGCGGCGGGTGCCGATCGGGTCGCTGTTCTCGCTGGCCGCATCCTTCTGGCAGCCGGCGCAGGGCGAGGTGCTGCAGCCGTTCGCCGAGCAGTACCTGGCGGCATTGCCTGAGCTGGGCAGCGCCGGCATGATCCCGGCAATGGCTACCGCGGCCGCGATGTTCCCGCTGGTCGGGGTAGACGGTGGGTTCGTGGACCGGGTGGTCGCTGCCGCGAAGTCCGATCAGGTGAGTCCGGTGGTCGCCCGCCGGGTGCTCGAACGCGCCGACCAGCTGCAGCGGATGCTCACCGCGCGCGGCTGACCAGTTGCTCCCGCGCCAGCGCGGCCACCTCCGCGTGGGTGCCGAACCACACCCCGGGCTGCCCGGCGATGTGCCCGAGCAGTTCGTGGAGGACGACCAGCCGGGAGCGGTGACCGATGACATGCGGGTGCATGGTCAGCTGGAAGAGGCCGCCCGCTGCGTACGCCGCGTCGAACTCGTCACGCCAGATCGACAACACCTGCCGCGGCGGCGTGTACGGCCGGGAGCCGGTGTAGCGGTCCATCGTGAAATACGGCGCGTCGTCGCGAATCCACTCCACCGGCACCTCGATCACGCCTGTGGGCCGGCCATCGGCGAGCACCTCATAAGGTTCGTCGTCGGCCATCAGCGACGAGTCGTAGGCCAGGCCAAGCTCCCGGATGATCGCCAGGGTCGAGTCGGAGAAGTCCCAGCTCGGGGTCCGGATGCCGACCGGGCGGGTGCCGGCCAGCTGCTCGAGCGTCTCGACCGCCCGGCCGGTGAGATCGAGCTCCTGCGCCGGCTCCAGGAGCATGTTGCGCTCGTGGATCCAGCCGTGCACGGCAACCTCGTGGCCCGCCGCGACGTAGGCCTCGACCTCGCCCGGGTGCAACAGGGCCGACACGGCGGGAATGAAGAAGCTCGCCGGGGCGGCGTGCTCGGCCAGCAGGCGCAGGATCGCCGGGACCGCGACGCGCGCGCCGTACTCCCCCTGCGAGAGCTTCCCCGGGCTGGTCTCGGCATCGCGCAGCGGGATCGTCTCGTGGTCGGAGTCGAACGAGAGCGCCACCGCGACGCGAGCTCCTCCTGGCCAGCGGGTGGGCACGAGCCGACGACCCGCTCGCAGCGCCGCGACGTGTCCACGCCAGATCGACTCGTCCCACTGCCACGGCTGCTGGTCGGTCATCGGCGTCTCCTCAGGGGGCGGGCTGCGCGCCAGCGGTTCAAGATGACCGGAATCACGGCTCGTCCGGCTCGTCGAACAGGGTGGCCTCGCCCGGCTCGTCGAACAGCCCCAGCTGCCGGACCCGCCACGAGCTCGACCGTGGACCCGGGGTTCCCGAGCCGAGAACCACCACCCGAAGCGCCCGCCGCAGCAGCTCCACGGTGCTCTCCCAGGCGGTCGCCTCGACGGTGCACGCCTCGGCCTCTTCCCGGTCGCCGGCGACCTGGGCCTCCCGCGCCGATGACCGCCAGGCGATCTCCTGCTCGGAGCTGAGCCGGATGAACCGCAGCAGCGTGTCGCGGTCGCGCCCGCAGATGTGCGCCACCGCTTCGGGACTCAGCGAGCTCTGGCCACCGACGTCGAGCTGAAGCACGGTCAAGAGCTCGGCCGGCAGCTCGTCGCCGCTGCCGTCGGGGGCCGAACCCGTCCGGGCTGGCAGCCGCACTGCGGCGCCGGGGGGGTCGACGTCTGCAAACGGCAGCCGTCCCTCGAGACGGTCAGCCAGCTCGTCGTCGAGGGTATCGGCGACCTGCGACAACAGGCCAAGCATGTCGCGCAGGTGCTCGGCCACGAAGGGCACCGCCGGTAGCTGGATGACGGCCAGGACCCCGTCGTCGACCAGGACGAACTTCACCATCGTCCATGTGCGGTTGAGGTCGCTCAGGACCTCCGCTGCTCGCGTGCGACCGGTGATCCCGCGCACCAGCGGGGCGAAGAGACCGACCACCGGCAGGTCAGGAAGCACGCGTACGAAGACCAACGCGCTGCCCGAGCGGACCGGGATGTCGCCGTCGGCGTCCTTCTCCGGGACGTGGCCGAAGACAGGGGTCAGTGCCTCGTCGACCAGTGCCCGCAGGTGCTCGGTGTCCTCGGGCATGACCGCCCGCGGCATGTCCGCCACCGCGTCCCGCGTCGGGCTGGCCAGACCGAGGTCAGGCGCCTGGTTGTGCCCGCCGGGTACGTCGGCGCTCAGGAACGTTGGATGCGGGACGCCCCAGACGTCACGGAGGGCCGTGACGGCCATCGCGGCGAGCCGGTCGGCGTAGGACCGCGGGACGTCGAGGTGGAAGTTGGTGGAGCCGGCGTCGGCCTCCTCGTCGGGAGCGTGCGTCGGACTCAGCCACCCGGCGGCCTCGAGCTGCGCCTCCGACTCAGCATGGAGACGGTGCGCAGGGCGCAGGTAGTGGTTGCTCGCCACCTCGCCGCGCAGGCGGTCGCCGGCCCAGCCGCTGAACTGTACGTACGGCATCGCTCCGGAGTCGTCGTCGTCACCTCCGGCCAGCGCGACGACGAGGACGTCGTCGTCACCCATGTCGGCCAGGTGGTCCGCCAGCCGGCTCTGGAACGCGCCCCACGCCCGGTCGACCGTGCGCTCCAGGTCGAACTCGTCGAAGTCCGGCACCCGGTGACCTCCGTGTTGGCTGCGCTGACGTGTGGAGACTATGGGAGCCGCGGGCGGTGCCACACTCGTGGTCCCTGTCTCGTCAGAGCGGCGGAAGTGACGCCGGTGTGACACCGTCGCCAGGCGGCTCCACAATGACGTGGTGTCTTCGCTCCAGGCGGCAGTCGAGGCGGTCGCCGAATGCGTCGAGGACCGTTATGTGCACGCTGCCGAGGGGGTCCGGGCAGCGGCCGCGCTGCGCGAGCACCTGGCTAACGGTCGTTACCGGGCCGTGCCCTACGACGCGCGGCTGGCCGAGGCCCTGACGGCCGACCTGCAGGAGGTGCTGCCCGACCTCCATCTGCAGGTCAGGTGGAGCGATGCGGAGCGAACCCTCTCCGCTCTGAGCGACTGGGACGATCCGGAGCTCCGCGCGGCCTACTGGGCTCGTGAGGACCTGGCCAACCAGGGCTTCGACAAGGCCGAACGGCTGCCCGGCAACGTCGGCTTCCTGGCGGTGCGTAACGTCGAAGAACCGGAGGGGACCGCGCAGGTCATCGACGCCGCCTTCGCCTTCCTCGCCAGGTGCAACGCCCTGGTCATCGACCTGCGACGGACCACCGGCGGGGCTCCCAGCGGCGTCTCGCACCTCCTCGGCCATCTGCTCCCACCCGGCACGCCGCTCCTCCAGGTCGTCAACCGCTCCGGCGTGGTCGTCGAGAACACCGCGACGCCGCTGGGTCGCGAGCCGACGCTGGGACCGGACGTACCGGTGTTCGTGCTGGTGGGCCGGCGCACCGTGTCGGGCTGCGAGGAGCTGGCTTACGACCTGCGCGCAGCTGGGCGGGCCACCCTGGTCGGTCGGACGACGCTCGGTGCGGCCAACCCGGTCGACGTTTTCGCCGTCGACCGGCATCTGGTCGTTCGGATGCCGACCGCCTATGTCCGCAACGTGGTCACCGGCGGCAACTGGGAGGGTGTCGGGATCACGCCTGACATCGACTGCGCAGTCGACGACGCGCCCGCCGTGGCGCACCGGCTCGCGGCCCAGAGCGTCCGCGCCCGGGTCGAGGCAGGTCGGCTGCCGCACGCCGAAGCTCTGGTCGAGGAGCTGGCCGATGTGCTCGCCGAGCTCGACGAGGAGCTCGGCGACACCGGTCGCGGTTGTCCTCGGGTCGCCTGGGAGTAGCAGGCTGGTCCCATGACCATCTGGATCTGCAGCACCTGCGGTGCCGAGCACCCCGACTCCGCGGCGCCACCGGCGCAGTGCGCCATCTGCGTCGACGAGCGCCAGTACGTCCCGGCCACCGGGCAGGAATGGGCGACTTCCGAGCGGCTTCGAGACGCCGGCACCCGCATCGTCGTCGAGGAGCTCGAGCCCGGCGTGCACGGCTTGAGCGCTGTGCCTGAGGTTGGCATCGGCCAGCGTGGGCTGCTGGTGCACACCTCCGCTGGAAACCTGCTGTGGGAGCCACCGCCCTACCTGGACGACGAGACGATTGCCGCCGTGCGTCGGCTCGGGGGCGTACACGCCATCTCCTCAAGCCACCCGCATCTCGTCGGGGCGTCGGTGTCGTGGAGCCACGCCTTCGACGGCGCACCCATCTGGTGGGCGGAGGCGGACCGGCGGTGGGTCCAGCGCCTCGACCCTGCCATCAGGTTCTGGTCGGGCGAGGTCGAGCCGCTGCCCGGTGTCCGGCTGGTGCAGTGCGGCGGCCACTTCGCCGGCAGCGGCGTCGCGCACTGGGCAGCGGGCGCCGACGGACGCGGGGTGCTGCTGGCCGGCGACACCATTGCCATCGGCGCGGACCGGGCTTCGGTCTCCTTCATGCGGTCCTACGTCAACCTGCTGCCGCTTCCGGAACGAACCGTCCGCCGGATCGTCGACGCGGCGGCGGCTCACTCGTACGACCGGATGTACGGGGCGTTCCGGCTGATCGACGCGGGCGCGAGCGAGGTGGTGACCCGCTCGGCTGAGCGGTTCATCGGGTGGATGCGGGACGAGATCCGCGACCCGGATGAGGCGTAAGAACGCAGCGGCCGTCGCCGCATGCGGTTCACTGGGACAACCTTCGGCGAGGCGGGGTGAAACCAGGTTGGCCGGCGAGTCTCACCCAGCGTCTTCGGTGGCGAACGCGGCCAGCGCCTCGACTGACGGGACGACGTAGTAGGCACCGGTGAGCGGGACCAGGTAGCGCGTGAGCGCGCAGCGGACCCCGTCGCCGATGCCGGCCATGCGTCGCAGCATCTCGGTCATGCGCCACTGGTCGTGACTGAAGCCGACGAAGACGGTGCCATGGTCGGTGACTCCGCCATACGCCACGTTACGGCGGAAAATGTCGAGCTCCTCGCCGTTGACCTCGATGACGGTGCGGGCCACGTGCGCGTCGGGGGGCATGTCCTGTTCGGACAGCTCGGTGCTGTCGGCCTTCCTGCGGCCCATCGCGCGTTCTTGAGTGGCGGTTGGTTCCTGTTCCCACCGACCGGTTTCGTGCCGCCATAGCTGGACAAGCACGATGCTGCTACCGGCGCCACGCCTGTCCTGGGGTGTCGCCACCACCGCGGGCGCCTCAAGCAGGGAGGGGTTCTCGGTGCCGTCGATGAAACCGGTGAGGTCACGGTCGTGGCGGTAGAGCCACCCGGTGACCTCATGCTGCAGAGCTGCCACTGCGCCGAGTCGGTCGATGGCAGTTCTGCCGCTGTCGAAGGTGGCTGTGCGGCTGCCACCGGAGATCCACAGCCAGAGGTCGTGCTGCGTGGCCGGCATCGTGAACCCGTCAGGACCGACCAGGTCGACTTGCCAGTCGCTGGCTCTCTCAGGAACGTCGTCGAGGGCGGCGACCGACTGCCACAACGATGGGCGCACGCCGACGACCACGTTCACGCCGGCCGTCGTCGACAGCTCCGCTACCAGCTCGGCCGCCGCGGTGATGCTTTGAGCCGGGTCCGCGGTCGCACGTACGTCGAAGTCCAGGTAGCAGTGGTCGCTTGTCCCCAGAGCGAAGATGCCCGGCTGCGTTCGCACCGGGTCATCCTGTCAGTCCACAAGTGTCGTGCCATCTGGGAGGCGCTCAGCCGGTAGGGAGCTGAAGGACCTCCACGGCGGGCCCGCCGGCGTCGATTGGATGCGCGACGAGATCCGGGACCCCGACGAGCAATAGCGATGCCGCAAGCGGCGATCGGTGTTGTTGACTGGGGGCATGAGCAACACCGGCCCGTCGTCGCCGGAGCGGCAGGCGGCCGCGCCGACACCCCCGGCAGCCACGAGCGCGCTGGTCGCCGCAGGTGAGGACCACGACTGTCCGCTGACTTTCCGCGTCATCTCCTGATGGAGGTGGCAGCCGAGCTCGACCTGCGGCAACGGATCTTCGACGCGCTGGCCCGGGTCGTCGCCGACAGCGGTGCCGTCACCCGCGAGCAGCTCAGCGCCTTCCCCGTCGACGGTCGCCCCCGGCGCCTGATCGACCAGTCCCGTGGCATCTGGAACCCACGCGAGCTGGCCGCAACCCTTTCAGTGGTCTCGTCACCGGACGGTCCCTACGCCGACACCGAGCTCGACGGCGGACTCTTCCGCTACGACTACCGTGCCGGCTCGACGAGTGGCGACAACACCAAGCTGCGGCGCGCCCACGACCTGGAGCTGCCGATCATCTTGCTGCTCAAGATCGACAGCGGGGTCTACGCCCCGGTGTTCCCGGTCTACGTCGCCGGTGACGACGTGGCGAGGCGCCAGTTCACGCTGGCGATCGACGAGAGCCTGCGGTTCCTCGTGCACGCCGGCCAGGACTCGTTGGCCGAGCGGCGTTACGCCGAGCGGATCGCGCGCCACCGGCTGCACCAGGCGGAGTTCCGCGGTCGGGTGCTGCGCGCCTACGACACGCGCTGCGCGGTGTGCACGCTCAAGCACGGCCGGTTGCTCGACGCGGCGCACATCATTGGCGACCGGGAGGCCGGCGGCGAGCCCGTGGTGCCCAACGGGCTGAGCCTGTGCAAGATCCACCACGCCGCCTTCGACATCAACCTGCTCGGCGTCTCCCCCGACTACGAGGTACGCATCGACCGTGCGCTGCTTGCGGAGACCGACGGGCCGATGTTGCTGCACGGCCTGCAGGAGATGCACGGTCGGTTGCTGGTGCTGCCGGGTCGGCGTCAGGACCGACCGGACCGAGATCGGCTGGCGCAGCGCTGGGCCACGTTCGGCGAGACAGGCTGAGCCCTGGACGCCGTCGCTGAACAGTAGTCACGGGCCGGCGACGAACTCGAGCATGGTGACCCGCGACCTCAGTCGCTGGTCTGGAGTCACCAGCACATCGCGAAGTCGCTCGGGCACGGCCACCTGAGCTGAGCAGTCGCTCGAGCAATCGACCGGCCGGACCCGCGGGATCAACGTCAGCGGCACGCAGGTTGACCCTGC
>JBBSGC010000030.1:0-17670 GCA_038254525.1 Propionibacteriales bacterium
GACCTGGGCGACGCCTATGAGGTGGTGTGCGAGCCCGCCGACCTGGTGGCCGTGCGCACTGCGGTGCAGGTGGCCGGGATCGACTACGAGTCGGCGGAGTCCGCGTTCGTGCCGTCGGTGTCCATCGAGATCGGCGCCGACGTCGTCGGAAAGGTGGTGCGGCTCATCGATGCGCTCGAGGACTCCGACGACGTGCAGAACGTGTTCGCCAACTTCGACGCGCCTGACGACGTCCTCGAGGCCGTCGGCTGACCTACGCTAGCTGCTGGCCGGCAAGCGGTGCGGCTGCGCCGGCAGCCGGTTCGACACTCGCCACATCGCGTCGACTGACGGCGGCGCGTCCCGGCGTATTGTCCCGCGCTGGCTGGCTAGGGTGTCGAACGCATGTTCGTGTCAGGACGCCTGGTGGTCGCTCGAGCGGAGGACGCAGTGCGTGTGTTGGGAGTCGACCCCGGCCTGACCCGCTGCGGGTTGGGCGTGGTCGACGGTGGCGTGGGCCGGTCGCTGACCCTGCACGCGGTCGGGGTCGTCCGCACACCGTCGGAGCTGCCGGTCGCCCAGCGCCTGCTGCTGATGCAGGCGGCCCTCGACGAGTGGCTCGACGGGCATGCTCCGGACGCCGTGGCCGTCGAACAGGTGTTCTCCCAGCAAAACCTCAGGACGGTCATGGGAACCGCGCAGGTGAGCGGCCTGGCTCTGGCCGCCGCGGCCCGGCGGGGGATCCCGGTCGCGCTGCACACCCCCAGCGAGGTCAAGGCGGCCGTCACGGGAAGCGGCCGGGCCGACAAGACGCAGGTGGCGGCGATGGTGACCCGGTTGCTCCGGCTCGCGGAGCGGCCGACCCCCGCGGACGCCGCGGACGCGCTGGCGCTGGCGATCTGCCACCTGTGGCGCGGTGCGGCCCTGCGGCGCATCGAGCTGGCCCGGTCGGCCGCGCAGCGCCCGCCCGCGGGGCCGACCGGCTCCGGAGCACGTGGTGCAGCGACTCGTCCTGGAGCGGTCCGGTGATCGCCTCGGTGCGCGGCCGGGTGACGGCGTTGTCGTTGAGCGGTGCGGTCGTCGAGGTGGGCGGCGTCGGCGTTTTCGTGTCGTGCACTCCGTCGACACTCGCCGCCCTTCGGCTTGGCGGCGAGGCGTCCCTGCCCACCAGTCTCGTGGTGCGTGAGGAGTCGCTGACTTTGTTCGGCTTCGCCGACGACGACGAGCGGGACGTGTTCGAGCTGCTGCAGACAGCCAGCGGCGTCGGCCCCAAGCTGGCGCAGGCGATGCTCGCCGTCCATGGCCCGGACGATCTGCGGCGCGCGGTGACGACCTCGAACCTGGTGGCCTTGACCAAGGTGCCCGGCATCGGCAACAAAGGCGCCCAGCGGATCGTGCTCGAGCTCAAGGACCGGCTCGGACCGCCGGTGGGGCGGACCTCGGTAGGCGGCCGCGCCCGGTCGAGAGCGGCCACGGCATGGAGCGAGCAGGTCCTCGACGCGCTGGTGGGGCTCGGCTGGTCGGCGCGTGAGGCTCAAGGTGCCGTCGATGCGGTCGCCGCCGACTTGGCGCCCGGTCAGGACACCGACGTAGCGGCCTTTCTCCGGGCCGCCCTGCGCACCCTGTCCAAGGCATGACCCCGATGGCCTCCGACACCGACGGCGACGGCTCGCTTCAGCCGCAGCCGCTCGATCCCGGCCGCATGCTGGTGAGCGCGGCAGCACGCGACGACGAGTGGGCTGCGGAGGCTGCGCTTCGCCCGCGAACGATGCACGAGCTGATCGGCCAGGAGCGCGTCCGCGAGCAGCTGGAGCTTGTGCTACAGGCGGCCCGCGCGCGAGGCCGGGCCCCGGACCACGTGCTGTTCGCCGGGCCACCCGGGCTCGGCAAGACCACGTTGGCGATGATTATCGCCACCGAGATGGGAGTGCCGCTGCGCGTCACCAGCGGTCCGGCACTGCAGCACGCCGGCGACCTGGCAGCCATCCTGTCCGGGATCAACGAGGGCGAGGTGCTGTTCGTCGACGAGATCCATCGGATGTCGCGCCCGGCCGAGGAGCTGCTCTACATGGCGATGGAGGACTTCCGGGTCGACGTGGTGGTCGGCAAGGGACCCGGTGCGACTGCCATCCCGCTCGAGATTCCGCCGTTCACTCTTGCGGCCGCCACCACCCGCACCGGGCTGCTTCCTGGGCCGCTGCGCGACCGCTTCGGCTTCACCGCGCAGCTGGACTACTACGAGCCCGCGGAGCTGCGCCGCATCGTCGACCGCTCGGCCGGTCTGTTGCACGTCACGGTCACGCCTGCCGGCGCTGATGAGATAGCCACCCGCTCACGCGGCACACCGCGCATCGCCAACCGGCTCCTGCGCCGCGTGCGTGACTACGCCGAGGTGCGGGCCGACGGCGTCGTCACCGACCAGCTCGCGCGCAGTGCCCTCGACCTGTACGAGGTGGACCAGCTGGGCCTCGACCGGCTCGACCGGGCCGTGCTCGACGCCTTGTGCCGACGCTTCGGCGGCGGACCGGTCGGGCTCGGGACACTCGCCGTCGTGGTGGGCGAGGAGCGCGAGACCGTCGAGGAGGTAGCCGAGCCGTTCCTGGTCCGCCAAGGCTTCCTGGTGCGCACCCCGCGGGGCCGGCTGGCCACCGCGCAGGCTTGGTTGCACCTCGGGCTGACCGCACCAGTTCAGGCGCAGACCCTGCCGTGGGACTGATGGGTGGCTGACGGAAAGTGACCGGGCAGTGACGTGCCGATGATGCGGCAGTGACCTGTCGCGGAGTCCGTTCGTTGCACAACCGTCACCGCTCTCGCGCTGATGGGGCGTGGTTGGCACATCGCGACTGACTAGACTTCGCGTCGAGTCGCCGCTCGCGCCGTCCGTCCATGTCTGACAACAGGAGTCGCTGCCGTGAACCAGCTGGTCCAGCTGCTTCCGTTGGTGGCGATCGCTGCCTTGTTCTACCTGCTGGTGCTGCGACCGGCGCGTGCTCGGCAGCGCAAGGTGGCCGAAGTGCAGTCGGAGCTCGAGGTCGGCGCGACCATCATGCTGACCAGCGGTGTCTTCGGCCGGGTGTCACGCACCGGTGACGAGTCGATCGCGCTGCAGGTCGGTCGGGACGTCACGCTCACCGTGCACCGCAATGCCGTCGGTCGCCTGCTCGACGACGAGGAACGTGTCCGCCTCGCCGCCGACGGCCCGCTCGGCTGGGACCCTCACTAGATCTTCGGCACGTCCGAACGCAGCGCGACCGACCGGTTGGACCCTTCCAAGGAGCAAGCGAAACGTGGCAACCAAGGCATCGCGGCCAGGACGCGTACTCGTCGTTCTCGGCCTGGTGATCCTCGCGCTCTACGGTGGCGCCGCGGCCGCCGGCAACTGGAAGCCGCGGCTGGGACTGGACCTGCAGGGCGGCACCCGCATCACGCTTCAGGCCAAGGCTCTCAACGGCCAGTCGGTCAGCACGGACAAGCTCAACGAGGCGAAGGGCATCATCGAGCAGCGCGTCAACGGGACCGGCGTGTCCGAGGCGGCGGTGTCCACGCAGGGCGGTGACCAGATAATCGTCGAGATCCCCGGTCAGGACCGGCAGGGAATCGTCGACCAGGTCGGCCGGACGGCTCAGCTCCGGTTCCGGCTGGTGTGGGCCAGCGCCCCCGGCAGCCCCACCGGAACCATTCCCCAGACCCCGTTGATCATCAAGCCGACCTCCAGTGCATCCTCGCCGCCGCCGACCAGTGTGGCGCCGACCAGTGTGGCGCCGACCAGTGGGGCGCCGACCACCAAGCCGACCACCAAGCCGACCACCAAGCCCACGGCCAAGCCGACCAGCAAGCCCAGCACGAAGCCCACGGCCAAGAACCGGGCCGCCAGCGCGTGGATGCTCCGCGGCAAGCCGGGAAAGCCGAAAACCACCAAGCCGACCAAGCCCGCCCCCACCTCAGGACCGACGACGGCCCCCACCTCTGGACCGACGACGGCCCCCACCTCTGGACCGACGACGGCCCCCACCTCTGGACCGACCGGTGGCGCCACTTCGGGGACCCCGTCGTCGGACTGGAGCAAGGTCACCTTGGACCAGTCGGTCGCGATCTCGAACAGCGCCGCCCAGAGCGCCACCGGAAGCGGCACGCCGCCCAGTGGATACGAGGCAGCGTTCGGCGCACTGACGGCCAAGATGGGCAGCTTCGTCTGCCCCGCCTCGGGTGCTGCTCCGATCGTCAACGACATCCCTGACCAGCCGCTGATCACCTGCGACACCAATGGCACCCGGTTCCTGCTGAGCCCGGCGGTCATCGAGGGCACCGACCTGAACAGCGCATCGGCGGGCATCCCGCAGAACGGGGTCAGCTGGGCGGTCAACCTGGCGCTCAACGGCACAGCGACCGATGTCTTCGCCAACATCAGCCAGCAGATGGTGCAGAGCGGCGCCGGTGGCGGCGGCCTGTTCGCGATCGTGCTCGACGGCCAGGTGATCTCCGCGCCGGGCTTCACCAGCGCGATCAACGACGGCAACGCGCAGATCACCGGCAACTTCAACCAGGACAGCGCCAACGCGCTCGCCAACTCGTTGAAGTACGGCGCGCTTCCGCTCACGTTCGAGATCAACGGGGTAACCGTGGAAGGTCCTTCGCTGGCTGGTAGCTCACTGAAGGCCGGAATCCTCGCGGGCCTGGTCGGCCTCGCACTGGTCGTCGTCTACTGCTTGTTCTACTACCGCGGGCTCGGCCTCGTGGTGGTCGCCTCGCTCGTGGTGGCCGCGTCGATCACCTATGCCTGCGTACTGCTGCTGGGCGCCAGCCTCGGCTTCACCCTGACGCTGCCCGGCATCGCTGGTCTCATCGTGGCGGTGGGTATCACCGCCGACTCGTTCATCGTGTTCTTCGAGCGGCTGCGAGACGAGGTTCGCGACGGCAAGTCCTTGCGCCTGGCGGTCGAGGCGGGCTGGCGGCGGGCGCGTACCACGATCCTGGCCGCCGACGCTGTCTCCTTCCTCGCGGCTCTGGTGCTCTACATCTTTGCGATCGGAGTGGTGCGCGGCTTCGCCTTCGCACTGGGCCTGACGACAATTATCGACGTCTTCGTCGTCTTCCTCTTCACCAAGCCCTTGGTTTCGCTGCTGGCGCGCACGAGGTTCTTCGGGCAGGGTCACCGGCTGTCCGGCTTTGACGCCCGCCACCTCGGCATCGAGGGCCGCAACGTGTCGCAGATGGCACGCCTGGCACGGAAGGGGTCCTGATGGGCAAGCTCGCCTCGGTCGGCCAGCAACTCTACTCGGGAAGGGTCTCCTTCGACTTCGTCGGGCGCCGCAAGCTGTGGTACGCGATCTCAGGGATGATCGTATTGTTCGCGATCAGCGGGCTGCTGGTCCGCGGCATCAACGAGGGAGTGGAGTTCAAGGGCGGGGTCGAGTTCACCGCGAAGATCGCGGCCACCCAGGACAACGTCAGCAAGCTCACCGACGCGGTGGCCGGCTCGGGAGTGCCCGAGGTCGGCGACCCCGTGGCGACTACCTCAGGTTCCGACGCGATCCGCATCTCCACCAAACCGCTGACCTCTGACCAGTCCCAGCAAGTCGCGACGGCACTCAAGAGCGCCGGCGCGACCGACGTCAGCACCAACTTGATCGGCCCGTCCTGGGGCAAGCAGGTGGCCGACAAGGCGCTGCTCGGCCTGGTCGTGTTCCTCGTGCTGGTCGTGATGTTCATCTGGGCCTACTTCCGTGAGTGGAAGATGTCGGTGGCGGCCATCGTGGCGCTTGCGCACGACCTGGTGATCACGGTCGGCGTCTACGCCTGGTCGGGCTTCGAGGTGACCCCGGCAACGGTCACCGGTCTGCTCACGATCCTCGGTTTCTCCCTCTACGACACGGTTGTCGTCTTCGACAAGGTGCGTGAGAACACCCGCAAGTTCGAGAACAGCACGACCCGTACCTACAGCGAGTCGGCCAACCTGGCGGTCAACCAGACCCTGGTCCGCTCGATCAACACGACGATCACCGCGCTGCTGCCCGTGGCGGCGATCCTGGTGGTCGGGATCGTCGTGCTCGGCACCGGACCTCTCAAGGACCTGTCGCTGGCGCTGCTCGTGGGCATGGCGGCCGGGGCGTACTCCTCGATCTTCATCGCGACACCGCTGGCCGTGCAGCTGAAAGGCCTGGAACCGGCAGTTCGGGCGCACACCAAGCGGGTGCTCGCTCGCCGGGGCCGGCTGGTGGCCGCACCGGTTGCCGCCGGCGGCCCAGGGGTCGGTGGGACCGGTGACGTCGACAGCGGAGGGGGCGGCACGGTGGTGCCCGCGCCGGCTGGAGCGTCCACGTCCGCACGTCGGGCGACTCCAAGCCGGCGGGTCGTCGACTCCGCAGCCGCCAAGCGGACCCAGCCACAGCGATCGGCTCGGTCTGCGCGAACCGGAAGCACCGCGCGCACCCCACGCGGCGGCAGCTCAACGCGTCCCAAGAAGCGCTGACGGTGCCGGTCGGCGAGACCCGAGTTCGGCTGGACGCCCTCCTCGACGCCCTGGTGGAGGACGTTCCCGACTTCCCGAAGCCCGGCGTGCTCTTCAAGGACATCACGCCGCTGCTGCGTGACCCGACCGGATTCGCCGCCACCGTCGAAGCCCTCGCTTCGGCCGCCAGCGAGCTGGTCGACGGGGCCATCGACAAGGTCGTCGGCATCGAAGCCCGTGGCTTCATCCTGGCTGCTCCGGTGGCGCTGGCGGTGGGCGCGGGATTCGTGCCGGTACGCAAGGCCGGGAAGCTGCCCGGTGTCACGCACGCGGTGACCTACGAGCTCGAGTACGCCGAGTCGACGCTCGAGGTGCGCGAGGACGCGTTCCGGTCGGGTGAGCGGGTGCTGGTCGTCGACGACGTCCTGGCCACCGGCGGCACCATCGCGGCCACGGTCGAGCTCGTGCGCGAGTGCGAGGCCGAGGTGGCCGGGGTGGCGGTGCTGCTCGAGCTGGCATTCCTGGGCGGGCGTCGGGGCAAGGCGGCCGGGCTGCCACTGACTGCGCTGCGGGTGGTGTCGTAGCGCTCTGCCTGTCGGCGCTCGAGCAAGAGCGTTCCAGCGAGCGCGGCGGCGCCTGGTCGTAGACTGACGACTTGCCGAGATCGATGGAGCCCGGGTGAGCGAGCCGCAGGCCAGCCGCGTGCAGGATGAGCGCCCGGCTCCGGCGCCGACCGCCTCTCCGCCTCCGTCAGACGCGTCTGTCTCGGCCACGCCGGCGACGCCGGCGACGCCGTCGGCGCCGGCCCGCGTGCGGACCCGACTGGCCCGCCTCGGGCGGACCGCCACCACCAACCCGGTGCTCGACCCCTTGTTCAGCATCGTGCGCGGCACGCACCCGAAGGCCGACCTGAGTGTCATCGAGCGCGCGTACGCCACGGCCGAGCGGCTGCACGGCGACCAGCGTCGCCGGAGCGGTGACCCCTACATCACGCATCCGCTGGCGGTCACCGCGATCCTGGCGGAGCTCGGCATGGATCCGGCAACGATCTGTGCGGCGTTGCTCCACGACACGGTCGAGGACACGTCGTACACGATGACCGCGCTGCGCGCCGACTTCGGCGACGAGGTGGCGTCGCTGGTCGACGGGGTCACCAAGCTCGACAAGGTGAAGTACGGCGACTCGGCTCAGGTCGAGACCATCCGCAAGATGATCGTCGCGATGAGCAAGGACATCCGCGTCCTGGTGATCAAGCTCGCCGACCGGCTGCACAACATGCGTACGCTGCGCTACCTCAAGCAGGAGAAGCAGGAACGCATCTCTCGTGAGACGCTCGAGATCTATGCCCCGTTGGCCCATCGGCTCGGCATGAACACGATCAAGTGGGAGCTCGAGGACCTCTCGTTCGCCACCTTGCATCCAAAGGTCTACGACGAGATCGTGCGGCTGGTAGCCGACCGGGCGCCCTCGCGGGAGGAGTTCCTGGCCGGCGTGGCCGACACCGTCCAGGCCGACCTGCGGACCGCAAAGATCAAGGCGACCGTGACCGGGCGGCCCAAGCACTACTACTCGATCTACCAGAAGATGATCGTGCGCGGGCGCGACTTCGCCGACATTCACGACCTGGTGGGCATCCGCATCCTGGTCGACAACCTGCGCGAGTGCTACGCGGTCCTCGGCGTCCTGCACGCCCGGTGGAACCCGGTGCCGGGACGGTTCAAGGACTACGTGGCGATGCCGAAGTTCAACATGTACCAGTCGCTGCACACCACGGTGATCGGGCCGCAGGGCAAGCCGGTCGAGCTGCAGATCCGCACGTACGCGATGCATCGCCGCGCCGAGTACGGCGTCGCCGCGCACTGGAAGTACAAGGAGGACCCGACCGCGACGGCCGACAACGACAAGTCAGTGGTCGGGGCGGACTCCGGTGGCCGTTCCGACATGATCTGGCTGCGCCAGCTGCTCGACTGGCAGTCAGAGACCGAGGACCCGGGGGACTTCCTGGAGTCCCTGCGCTTCGACCTCAAGGCCGCAGAGGTCTACGTGTTCACCCCCGCCGGCGACGTCATGGGACTGCCGGTGGGCGCCACGTCTGTTGACTTCGCCTACGCGATCCACACCGAGGTGGGGCACCGCTGTATCGGGGCCCGGGTCAACGGGCGGCTGGTGCCACTGGAGTCGACCCTCGACAACGGTGACGTGGTGGAGGTGTTCACCTCCAAGGCCGCCGGTGCTGGACCGAGTCGGGACTGGCTCGCGTTCGTGCAGAGTCCCCGCGCGCGTACCAAGATCCGGCAGTGGTTCACCAAGGAGCGGCGTGAGGAGGCGATCGAGAGGGGCAAGGAGGCGATCGCCCGGCTGATGCGCAAGCAGGGCCTGCCGCTCCAGCGCCTGCTCAGTCACGACTCGCTGCAGGCGGTGGCCGACGAGCTCCACCTGGCCGACGTGTCAGCGTTGTACGCCGCGGTCGGCGAGAGCAACGTCGGCGCCCAGAACGTCGTGCGGCGCATCATCGACCTGCACGGCGGCGACGACGGCACCACCGAGGACCTCTCCGAGGCAGTGGTGCTCCCGACCCAGAGCGACCGGCGCCGGCGGGTCCGGGGGGATGCCGGGGTCATCGTGCGCGGCGCCACCGACCTGCTGGTCAAGCTGGCGCGTTGCTGCACGCCGGTACCCGGCGACGGGATCGTCGGTTTCGTCACCATGGGCTCAGGTGTCTCGGTGCACCGTGGCGACTGCCCGAACGTCAAGGACCTGACCTCGCACCCGGAGCGCATGGTCGACGTGGAGTGGGCGCCGACCGCGCAGAGCGTGTTCCTCGTCGCGATCCAGGTCGAGGCGCTCGACCGCGCCCGCCTGCTCGCCGACATCACCCGGGTGCTCTCGGACCACCACGTCAACATCTTGTCGGCGACCATGCAGACCGGCCGGGACCGGGTAGCAAAGAGCCGGTTCACCTTCGAGATGGGTGACCCGAAGCACCTCGGCCACGTTCTCAAGGCGGTCCGCACCGTCGAGGGCGTCTTCGACGTCTACCGCGTCACCCAATGACGATCCGTGAGTTTCTGACCGCCCGTCCGTGAGTTTCTGACCGCCCGTCCGTGAGTTGTCACCACAGCCGGGGCAGCCGAGGGACCAGACCCAGCAGGTCACCCACCTCACGCTCGAAGGCGTCGTCACGACCGAAGATGTCCTCGCGCCGGGTCACCACGATGCGCCAGTCGAGCACGTTCGTCAGGTACGCCCGGCGCTCCGCATCTGCGTCCCGGTCCTGGTCGTGGCTGTGGTAGGCCGCGCCGTCATGTTCACAACCGATCCGCTGCTCGACGTAGGCGTGGTCCAGCCTGGCGAGTACGCGACCACGGTGGTCGGCCACGACGTACTGCGGCCGAGGCCGGGGGAACCCAGCGTCGATGAGGCGCAACCGCTGGCAGGACTCGGCGCTCGACTCCGCCTTCGGTTCGACCAGGGCCGCGAGCTCGCGCGCCTGGACGATCCCGGGGTAGCCGTTCAGCCGCGTGAGGTGGGTGGCGATCTGCTCGGGCGTGGTTAGCCCGGCGTGTGCCAGGCCGTCGGCGGCGGCGAGCGCCCAAGGTCTGCGGAGCTTGCGCAGCAGGTCGGTGGCGGTCCGGGTCGGAGTCGTCACGGGCACTCCATCGACTGTCGTGATGTCGCGCAGGGGCAGATAGCCCTCGCGGCACCGCACACCGGCACGCACGCAACGGGTCTGCCCGTGCGGCACCATCCACTCCGTCGAGAGGTCGAACCGGTCGCTGGGCGCAAACGTGTCCACGGAGAGCAGCCAAGATGCGGAGCAGCCCATTAGTACGCCGTGCGACGGCATCACCAGTCTGGCGGCACTGGTCCGCACTTGCCGGGTGTCGGACACTGACGCGTCGATGTAGACACCGCGGAGCACCCTGCGGAGCTGCCCGCTCCGGAGCAAGCCGGGGAGCTGAGTCGCGGACAGGCCGATGATGCCGACTTGGTCGAGCCGAAAGGGCCGTCCGCTGTTGATGCTGGTCGTCATGGCAAGACGATGCCCGCCGAGATCCCGGCCCCGGCAGTTGTCCACAGGCCAAATCTCCAGGAAAGCGGAGCTCGTGCTCGCAACTCACGGATCGGCGTCGGAAACTCACGGATGGGCGGTCGGAAACTCACGGATGGCGGGAAGGGGTGGGTCAGGGGGTGAAGTCGGTCACCGCCTTGCGGGCCTCGACCAGCCACGCCTGCCGGGCCTCGATCGCCGTCTCGGCCTCCCGGACGGCCCTGACGTCGCCGCGCGCGGTCGCCGACTCCCGCTGGGTGACCAGTCTGGCCAGCGACGCCTCCAGCTTCGCAACCGTGTCGACAGCACGGGCGCGCGCCTCGGGGTTGGAGCGCGCCCAGCGCTCCGACTCGGCTGACGCGACCGCCTCCTCGACCCGGCGGAACCGCGCCTCGAGGTCACGCAGGTCGTCGCGGGGGACCTTCCCGGCGGCGTCCCAGCGCTGTGCCAGCTTCCGGAAGGCCGTGCGGGCGGCGACCGGGTCGGCGACCGGCAACAGACGTTCGGCTTCCGCGAGGATGTCCCGCTTCACTACCGCGTTGGCTGCGTACTCCTGGTCCTGGGCGGCCGTGAGCGCGTCGCGGGCTCCGAAGAACGCATCCTGCGCGGCGCGGAAGCGCCGCCACAGCTGATCCTCGTCAACCCGCGGTGCCGGCCCGGCCGCCTTCCACTGCGTCATGAGGTCGCGGAACGCCCGGGCCGTCGCCGCCCAGTCGGTGGAGCCACTGAGCGCCTCGGCCTGCTTCGCCAGCCGCTGCTTCACAGCCTTGGCGCTCTCGCGCTGCTCGCCGAGCTCGGCGAAGTGCGATGTGCGTCGACGGGTGTAGGTGGTGCGAGCGCTCGAGAAGCGATGCCACAGCTCCTCGTCGGCTCCCGGGTCGAGCCGCGGGAGCTCCTTCCACTCCGCGAGGAGGGTGCGGAGCCGATCGCCCCCGGAACGCCAGTCGTTGCCCGTGGCGACACGTTCGGCCGCGGTCGCGATCCGCTCCTTGTCGGTCCGTGCCTTGCGCTGCTGGTCAACCTTCGCCGCCTTGCGCTGCTCGCCAGCGGCCTGCACCTGCGGTGCCAGCGAGTCCAGCCGGCCCAGCAGACCCTCGAGGTCACCGACAGCCTGGGCGGACTCGATCGACCTGCGGACCCTCGCAATGCTCGAGCGCGCCTGCTCGGGTGACAGCGCCCCGGCGGCGAGCCGCTTCGCGAGCAGCTCGACCTCGACCCGCAGGCCGTCGAAGCGCCGGGCGTACAGCGCCAGCGCCTCCTCCGGATCACCGCCGGGCCACTGCCCGACCTGCCGCTCACCCTCTCGCGTACGTACGAAGACGCTGCCGTCAGCGTCGACGCGACCCCACTCACTCAAGGAGCTCACCGGCTCACCACCAGCCAGCTCACGACGGCAAGCGCGACTAGCACGACGAGCACTGCGACAACGGTCAGGATCACCCGCCGGCGGCGCTGTTGCGCAAGCCGCCGGGCCCGTTGGCGGTCGAGGCGGGCCCGAGCGAGCTGGCGACGGCGCTGCCCCTTGGTGACCATGTCCACCTCCAGATCGCATCGGCCGTGGCCCACGCCGCACCCTGCTCGGCGGGTGCGTCGGCAAGCGGTCAGTCTAGGAGTCGGGTTGCACAACCCAGCTGAACGCACCGGCGGCACCCCGTTCGCGAGGCAGCTAACTGCTTGGACGTCACCGCGCAGCCTGGCTCAAGATGGCGCCATGACCTCACTGATCTCGCACACGTCCTTCGACGCCCACAACGCGCACGCGGAGTCCATCTTCTGGTCCCGGGTGCTCGACTTCGCCGAGGATCCGGAGGATCCCAACGAGCCGGGGCACGAGGAGTGCATGATCTTCTCGCGCGACGGCAACGAGCGGCTGTTGTTCATCGAGGTGCCCGACGCGAAACAGGTGAAGAACCGGGTGCACCTCGACCTCAAGCCGGCTCGGGGCACCCGCGACGAGGAGGTGGCCCGGGTCGTCGCCCTCGGCGCTACCGAGGTGGCAGACCTGCGTACGCCGTGCGGCGCCGGCTGGGTGGTGCTGGGCGACCCCGAGGGTAACGAGTTCTGCATCCTGCGCAGCGACGCCGAACGGGCCGCGGTGGTGTCGTAGCCTGGCTCCGCCCCACCCCCGACCGAGAGGGCAGCCATGCTCATCGCCGGTTTCCCCGCCGGCCCGTGGGGCACGAACTGCTACGTCGTAGCCATCGGCGCTGCCAACGAGTGCGTGGTCATCGACCCTGGCAAGGACGCCACCGGTGCTGTGGCCGACGTGGTCCGCGACCACCGGCTCAAGCCGGTCAGTGTCTTGCTGACCCACGGGCACATCGACCACGTCTGGTGCGTCGTGCCGGTCGCCGGCTCCTACCAGACACCTGCCTACCTGCACCCGGCGGACCGGCACCTGCTCACCGACCCGACGGCGGGCATCTCCCCGGACTCAGCGCAGCTCTTGCTTGGTGCGGGTTACAGCTTCGCCGAGCCCGACGAGGTCCGCGAGCTGGCCGACGGGCAGGCGCTTTCGCTGGCCGGTCTCGAGCTCGTCGTCGACCACACCCCGGGTCACACCGCCGGGTCGGTCACGTTCCGCTCGCCTTACGACGGACCCGAGGACGCGAGCGAGGTGCTGTTCTCCGGTGACCTGCTCTTCGCGGGCTCCATCGGGCGCACCGACCTGCCCGGAGGAGACCACCAGACGATGCTGCGGACGCTGGCCGCCAAGGTGTTGCCGCTCGAGGACTCCACTGTCGTGCTGCCCGGCCACGGCCCCCGGACCTCCATCGGGCGCGAGCGGGCGACTAACCCCTACCTGAAGGACCTCCCCGCGGTGGCGCCCAACCGGAGCCGCTGAGGCATGAGGACCGCATGAGCAGACCACGCCCGCTGTCGGGCTTTCCCGAGTTCCTGCCCAGCCAGCGCGCCGCCGAGCTGGCCGTCATCGACTCGCTGCGGGAGACCTTCGAGCTGCACGGGTTCAGCTCGATCGAGACGCGCTCGATCGAACCGCTCGACCAGCTGTTGCGCAAGGGGGAGACCTCCAACGAGGTGTACGTACTGCGCCGGCTACACGCCGACGACGACGGCTCCGACTCCGGGGTCGGACTGCACTTCGACCTGACCGTGCCGCTCGCCCGGTACGTGCTCGAGCACGCCGGCAAGCTGAGCTTCCCGTTCCGGCGCTACCAGATCCAACGTTGCTGGCGTGGAGAGCGACCACAGGAGGGCCGCTACCGTGAGTTCACGCAGGCCGACATCGACGTGGTCGGCTGCGACGAGCTGAGCTCCGACGCCGACGTGGAAGTCGCGTCGGTGATGGCCGAGGCGTTGAGCCGGCTGCCGTTGCCGCCGGTGACCCTTCAGGTCAACAACCGCAAGCTCATCGAGGGCTTCTATCTCGGGGTCGGCGCGTCCGACCCGGCCGTCGTGATCCGTGCGGTCGACAAGCTCGACAAGCTCGGCACCGAAGGTGTTCGCACGCTGCTGACCGGCGACGCGCGCCTGAACGCGCAGCAGGCCGACCAGTGTCTCGCGCTGGCCGCGATCAGCGGCAGAGATGCGTCTTTCGCCGACGAGGTCCGCTCACTCGGGGTCTCGCACCCGCTGCTCGACGAAGGGCTGGCCGAGCTGGTGCGCGCGGTCGAAGGCGCCGCGCCGGCCAACTCTGACCGGTTCGCCGTGGTCGCCGACCTACGGATCGCGCGCGGCCTGGACTACTACACCGGGACCGTCTTCGAGGGCCGGATGGCCACCCACGGCAGCTTGTCGATCTGCGCCGGCGGCCGTTACGACTCGCTGGCCAGCGACGGCAGGACGACCTATCCGGGCGTCGGAATCTCCCTCGGCATCACCCGGTTGCTGGCCCCTCTGGTCGCTCGCGGACTTCTCGACGCCAGCCGGTCGGTGCCTTCGTGCGTGCTCGTCGCGCTGCCTGACGAAGCTGACCGACCGGCCTGCCGCGACGTCGCCCGCAACCTGCGCTCGCGCGGCATATCCACCGAGGTCGCCCCCACTGCAGCGAAGTTCGGCAAGCAGATCCGCTTTGCGGACCGGCGCGGCATCCCGTACGTCTGGTTCCCCGACACCGACGGCTCCGGCCACTCGGTGAAGGACATCCGCTCCGGAGAGCAGGCGCCCGCCGACCCCGCTGCCTGGCTGCCGGCGCCGGCGGATCTGCGTCCCAGCATCGTCAGCTCTGCTGTCCCACAGACAAGCAAGGAGTCACAGCGATGATGCGCACCCACGACGCCGGCCGCCTGCGCCCCGATGACGTCGGCTCGACGGTCACCCTGGCCGGCTGGGTGGCGCGTCGTCGAGACCACGGCGGCGTCGCGTTCATCGACCTGCGCGACGCCAGCGGCGTGCTGCAGGTGGTGATCCGCGACGAGGAGACGGCCAGACCACTGCGTGCCGAGTTCTGCGTACGCGTGGTCGGCGAAGTGCGACCGCGGCCGGCCGGCAACGCCAACCCCGCCCTGCCAACCGGCGAAATCGAGGTCGTGGCCGCCGCCGTCGAGGTGCTCTCGGAGTCAGCGGCGCTGCCCTTCCCGGTCGAGGAGCACACCGCCACGCCGGTCAACGAGGAGCTTCGGCTGCGTTACCGCTACCTGGACCTGCGGCGCGCGGAGATGGCTCACCACCTGCGGATGCGGGCCGCCGTCACCAGGCTCATCCGGGAGGTGATGGCCGAGCACGACTTCCTCGACATCGAGACGCCCTACCTGACCCGCTCCACGCCCGAGGGGGCCCGTGACTTCCTGGTGCCGGTGCGCCTGCAGCCCGGGAGCTGGTATGCCTTGCCGCAGTCGCCCCAGCTCTTCAAGCAGCTGCTGATGGTGGCCGGTCTCGAGCGCTACTTCCAGATCGCCCGGTGCTTTCGCGACGAGGACTCCCGCGCCGACCGGCAGCCGGAGTTCAGCCAGCTCGACATCGAGCTGAGCTTTCCCGAGCCGGCCGACATCCGCGCGCTCACCGAGCAGGTGCTGGTCCGGCTGTGGCACGACGTCGCCGGTCACGAGATCGCAACCCCCATCCCGCAGCTCACCTACGCCGAGGCGCTGCGCCGCTTCGGCATCGACCGTCCCGACCTCCGCTTCGGCTGCGAGCTCGTGGACCTCACCGACTACTTCGCGGCCACGCCGTTCAAGGTCTTCCAGGCCAAGGGTGACGACTGGCACGTGGGAGCGGTCGTGATGCCAGGCGGGGCCGGCCAGCCGCGCAAGGCGCTCGACGGCTGGCAGGACTGGGCACGGTCGCGGGGTGCCAGAGGACTGGCCTACGTGCTGGTCGGCACCGACGGCGAGCTGTCCGGCCCAGTGGCCAAGAACCTGTCGGACGCAGAACGCAGCAAGTTGGCCGCGACGGTCGGTGCCGCCGCGGGAGACTGCATCTTCTTCGCCGCAGGCCCGCGGCCGGAGGCACTGGCGCTGCTGGCCGCCACCAGACTCGAGATCGGGCAGCGGTGTGGGCTCATCGACGCCTCCCGGTGGGAGTTCGTCTGGGTCGTCGACGCGCCCATGTTCGAGCGCGTCGAGCTCGCCGACGGCACCACGGGCTGGACCGCGATCCACCATCCCTTCACCGCCCCGACGCGGCAGTACGCGGGGAACTTCCATGAGCGCCCTGGAGAGGCGCTGAGCCAGGCCTACGACATCGTGCTCAACGGCACGGAGCTGGGCGGTGGCAGCATCCGGATCCACCGCGCCGAAATGCAACAGCGAGTGTTCGACGTGATCGGCCTGAGCCGGGAGCAGGCGCGCAGCCAGTTCGGCTTCCTGCTCGAGGCCTTCGCCTACGGACCGCCGCCGCACGGCGGGATCGCGCTCGGCATCGACCGGTTGTGCGCGCTGCTGGCAGGTGCCGAGTCGATCCGCGACGTGATCGCGTTTCCGAAGACCGCATCGGGCGCCGACCCGCTGACCGGCGCCCCGACGCCGATCACACCTGCGCAGCGCCAAGAGGCCGGCGTGGACGCCGTCCCGGGACAAGTGTGTCCCGATCGTTACCTGTCCTAGTCCAAACCGCGAGACATGGTCGTCTAGAGTCCCGACGGCGGACAGTTGTCCCGCGGTCAGGAAGGGTTCACCTATGTCGATGCCTCCGGTGCAAGCCGAGCGGTCGCTCGCCGACCCGGTGGCGACGACCAGCGAGGCGCCCGAGGCCAAGATCCACGGCCGTTCACCGGCGAAGATCGCCTTCGAGCGGCTCCGCCAGGACAAGGTGGCCGTGGCCGCCACCGTGATCGTGACCTTCTTCGTGCTGGTGGCAATTTTCGCGCCGCTGATCGGCGACCTCTTCGGGGTCCAGCTGCGGGCCGCCGACGCCACGAACCTGCTTGACCCCTACACCACCTATGGCAACGTCGGGCCGCCCAACTTCCCGTTCACGTGGGCGCACCCGCTGGGTGTGCAGCCGGGCACCGGCTACGACCTGCTGGCCGAGTGGCTCTATGGGGCGCGGACCTCGCTCGAGGTCGCGTCGCTGGCGACGATCACCACGACCATCGTCGGCGTCGTGATCGGCCTGGTCGCCGGCTTCGCACACGGCTGGCTCGACCGGGTCATTGGTTTCTTCATCGACGTCTTCTTGTCGTTCCCGTTCCTGCTCGGCGCGCTCACGCTGTCGCCGATCATCACCAGCCGCTACGCCTCCCAGGCCAACTTGCTCGACAAGGCACAGTTCTTGTCCTTGATCTTCGTGCTGACGTTCTTCGGCTGGATGCCGCTGGCCCGGCTGGTGCGCGGTGAGGTGCTGAGCCTGCGCGAGCGGGAGTTCATCCAGGCGGCGCGGGTGATCGGCGTGCCGACCCGGGCGATCCTTTTCCGGGAGCTGCTGCCCAACCTGACCGCCCCGATCATCGTCTCGATCTCGCTGGGGCTGCCGGCCTTCGTCACCGCCGAGGCGGGCTTCGCCTACCTCGGCATCGGGCTGACCAGCCGACCCTCCTGGGGCCAGACGATCAACAAGGCCTACGGAAACTTCGAGAAGTTCCCACTGTGGCTGTGGGCACCGGTCGCCGGCATCATGCTGCTGGTCGTGGCCCTCAACCTGCTTGGCGACTCCGTGCGAGACGCCTTCGATCCCAAGACTCGCCGGTGACCGTCGTGGTCACCGCGGGATGTAACAGCGACCGACCAGGAAGGGGTTGGTTCCACATGCAGTACAAGAAGCCTTTGGCGGCGGTGAGCGTGGTTGCGCTCGC
>JBBSGC010000031.1:0-17213 GCA_038254525.1 Propionibacteriales bacterium
AACCGGCTCGCCCACGCGCAGCCCGGCGGTGCTCGCCGCGTCGGCGGCAAGCAGGGCCCAGGCAGCGGAGTTGCCGAGGACAGCAACTCGTGGACCGCGAGGCAGCGGCTGGTGGGCGAGCAGCTGGGCGACGTCGAGCATGTCCTCGAGCGTGTCGACGCGGACGACCCCCGCCTGGCGGAACATCGCGTCAACGGCGGCCTGCGGCGCCGACGTCAGCCGCACTGCGTGCCCGACGGGCACTTCGTGCATCGTGCGTCCGGACTTGACGGCGACCACGGGTTTGCGCCGGCCGACGCGGCGCGCGATCCGGGAGAACTTGCGCGGATTGCCGATCGACTCCAGATAGAGCAGGACGACCTCGGTGGTGGAGTCCTCCTCCCAGTACTGCAGCAGGTCGTTTCCCGAAACGTCGGCTCGGTTGCCGACCGAGATGAAACTCGACAAGCCGAGGCCGCGCCGGCCGACGGACTTCAGGATCGCCATCCCCACCGCAGCCGACTGGCAGAACAAGCCGACCCGACCTCGTGGAGGCATCAGCGGCGACAGGGATGCGTTCAGCGAGATGCCGGGCGTGGTGTTGATGACGCCCAGGCAGTTGGGGCCGACGAGCCGCAGGCCGTAGCTGCGCGCCAGCCCGAGCAGCCGACGCTGGAGCTGGCGGCCTTGCTCCCCAGTCTCGGCGAAGCCGGTGGAGGTCACCACCAGCACGTGCACACCCTTGGCCGCGCAGTCGAGCACCACGTCGGCCACCGCGTCGGCAGGCACCGCGATGATCGCCAGGTCGACCGCGCCGGGGATCTCCTGCACCGAGGCGAACGCCGGCAGTCCCCAGACCGCCTCGGCCTGCGGGTTGACGGCGTAGGTCGCTCCGGTGAAGTCACCGAGCACCAGGTTGCGCACGAGCGCGTGGCCGGCGGTGTCCTCACCCGCTCCCACCACCGCCACGCTCGACACCGTGAAGATGCGGTCCACCGAAGCCGCCTCGAAACGGTGCTCACGCGCCCGCATCACACCGACGGCGGTGTCGGTGGGGTCGATCGGGAAGTCAAGGTGCAGCACTCCCTGCGCGAAGCCACCGGCGACGGCGTAGCCCTGCTCCTTGAACACCTGGACCATCCGGACGTTCTCCGGCAGCACCTCGGCGACGAAGCGGTGCAGACCGCGCTCGCGACCGGCCTGCGCGAGGTGCTCGAGCAGCAGCTGCCCCAGTCCCCTGCCTTGGAACTCGTCCTGCACGAGGAACGCCACCTCGGCGTCTCGCTCGTTGATCGCGTCGAAGCGCCCGACCGCGACGATGGCTCCGCCACGGGTTACGACGAGGGCGACCCGCCGGTCATAGTCGACGCCGGTGAACCGCTCGACGTCGCGTCCGGACAGCACGGGGTACGGTGCGAAGAAGCGGAAGTACTTGGACTGGTCGGAAACTCGCGCGTAGAAGTCGACGAGCGCCTGCGCGTCGGCCGTTGTGATCGGTCGCACCTGCGCGGTGCTGCCGTCGCGGAGCACGACATCGGCCTCCCACTGCCTGGGATAGGCGGGAGGCTCCACGGCGCCAACCTATCGGCCGGCACCTCGGCGGTCGGCGGCAAGCGTCGCACCGCGAGGCTGTCCGCACGGCTGGCCAGTGCCCCTCGCGAGCCAGCACAATGCAACCGAACACCCGCAGGTGAGGGAGACCGTCCCGTGACCGCTCGTCCAGGCAGCGCCACCCAGGCATTCCGGGAGGCCCGCGACTTCTTGCTCGTGCACCGTGAGGACTACGAGACCGCGTACGCCGGCTTCAGCTGGCCGGTGCTCGAGTCGTTCAACTGGGCCCGGGACTGGTTCGACCACCTGGCGGCCGTCCAGCCGGCGGTGCCGGCGCTGTGGCTGGTCGAAGAAGACGGATCGCAGGAGAAGATCTCCTACGCGCAGATGTCGGAACGCTCGCGGCGCGTCGCGGGCTGGTTAAAGGCCCAGGGGATCACCCGGGGCGATCGGGTGCTGCTGGTGCTCGGCAACTGTGCGCCGCTGTGGGAGCTGATGCTGGCCTGCATCCGGGTCGGCGCGGTGATCATCCCGGCGACCACCCTGCTGCCCGCCGCCGACCTGCAGGACCGGGCGCGGCGTGGACAGGTCGCGATGGTCGTCTCGCACTCGGCCGATGCCGCCAAGCTGGCCGACCTCGACGCCGACGTGCGGCGGGTGGCCGTCGGCGAGCAGACCCCTCAGGGGTGGTCGCGCTACGCCGACAGTGCCTCAGCCGACCTCCTCGACGCTGCCGTCGACGCACACCCCGACGAGCCCTTGCTGCTGTACTTCACCTCCGGGACGACCGCGCAGCCGAAACTGGTCGAGCACACCCACATCTCCTACCCGGTGGGCCATCTGTCCACGATGTACTGGATCGGTCTGCAGCCCGGCGACGTGCACCTGAACATCTCCTCCGCAGGCTGGGCCAAGCACGCCTGGAGCTGTTTCTTCGCCCCCTGGAACGCCGGTGCGACCGTGCTGGTCCACAACTACGGCCGCTTCGACGCCGGTCGGCTGCTGGCGGTCATGGACTCGGTGTCGGTGACCACGTTCTGCGCCCCGCCGACGGTCTGGCGGATGCTGGTGCAGGAGGATCTGGGCGGCCACGACCTGGCGCTTCGCGAGGTGGTGGCCGCAGGTGAGCCGCTCAACCCCGAGGTCATCGAGCAGGTCCGCGCCGCGTGGGGACTCACCGTCCGCGACGGCTTCGGGCAGACCGAGACCACCGCTGTCGTCGGGAACTCACCCGGGCAGCCGTTGCGTCTGGGTTCGATGGGGCGGCCGTTGCCGGGTTATGTCATCTCGCTGGTCGACCCGGTGACCGACCAGGGTGCTCGGGAAGGCGAGATCTGCATCGAGCTGGCTCGCCGCCCGACCGGGCTGATGACGGGCTACGCCGGTGACGACGAGCTCACCGAGCGGGTCACCCGCGCTGGGTTCTACCACACCGGCGACGTGGCCGCGGTCGACGACGAGGGCTACATCACCTACGTGGGCCGCTCCGACGACGTCTTCAAGGCCAGCGACTACCGGATCTCCCCGTTCGAGCTGGAGAGCGTTCTGGTGGCCCATCCGGCTGTGGCCGAGGCGGCCGTGGTGCCCTCCCCCGACCCCGTCCGGCTGGCCGTCCCCAAGGCCTTCGTCGTGCTGGCCGCGGGCCATTCGCCGGACCGCGCCACGGCGCTGGACATCCTGCGCTACTCGCGCGCGGCACTGGCGCCTTACAAGCGGATCCGCCGGCTGGAGTTCGCTTCGGACGAGGAGGGGCTGCCCAAGACGATCTCGGGGAAGATCCGCCGGGTGGAGCTGCGCACCGGCGAGGCCTCGGCCGTCGCCGACCACGCGCCGGTGTCGCCGCTGGCCTTCGACGAGGCCGACTTCCCCGAGCTCGCTTGACCGCCCGTCCGTGAGTTCCCGACCGCCCGTCCGTGAGTTCCCGACCAACCGTCCGTGAGTTCCTGACCAGCCGTCCGTGAGTTGTCATCGCGCGGCTGGGCGTCGCTGCGTACGTTTGTCAGCCCCACCGGGTGAGAATGAGCGCGCCGCAACCATGAGGAGACCAGACCCGGCATGGCCACCCGCAGCAAGACCGTCGAGCCAGACGACTTCGAGGAGCACATCGTCGACATCGACGTCGGCGACGAGATGCGAGCCAGCTTCCTGGAGTACGCCTACTCCGTGATCTACTCGCGTGCCCTCCCCGACGCACGCGACGGGCTGAAGCCCGTGCAGCGGCGCATCCTCTACACGATGGCCGACATGGGGCTGCGCCCCGACCGGGGCCACGTCAAGTGTGCCCGCGTGGTGGGGGAGGTGATGGGCCGGCTGCACCCCCACGGCGATGGAGCCATCTACGACGCCCTGGTACGGCTGGTCCAGCCGTGGGCGCTGCGGGTGCCGCTGGTCGACGGGCACGGGAACTTCGGCTCCCCCGACGACCCGCCTGCAGCGATGCGGTACACCGAGTGCCGCCTGGCAGCCCCGGCCCTGCCGATGACTGCCTCTCTCGACGAGGACACCGTCGACTTCAAGCCGAACTATGACAGCCGCGAGTCCGAGCCCGTCGTGCTGCCGTCGGCGATTCCCAACCTGGTGGTCAATGGGGCGTCCGGCATCGCGGTGGGCATGGCGACCAACATCGCGCCGCACAACCTCGTCGAGGTCGTGCAGGCCCTCCGCCACCTCCTGGACCACCCGGCGGCGGACCTGGAGCAGCTGATGCGCTTCGTGCCTGGCCCCGATCTGCCCACCGGCGGCAAGATCGTCGGCCTCGACGGTATCCGTGAGGCCTACCAGAGCGGACGCGGCAGCTTTCGGATGCGGGCGACGACCCGGATCGAGTCGGTAACCGCCCGGCGCAAGGGCATCGTGGTCACCGAGCTGCCCTACAACGTCGGACCGGAGAAGGTCATCGAGCGGATCAAGTCGCTCGTGCAGACCAAGAAGCTGCAGGGCGTCGCGGAGCTGAAGAACCTGACCGACCGCAACTCGACCCTACGACTGGTGATCGAGGTCAAGAACGGCTTCCATCCCGAGGCGCTCCTCGAGGCGCTGTTCAAGCAGACACCGTTGGAGGAGTCGTTCGCGATCAACGCGGTCTGCCTGGTCGACGGCCAGCCACGCACGCTCGGCCTCAAGCAGCTGCTCGAGGTCTACCTTGCCCACCGCCTTGACGTCGTGCGCCGGCGCTCCGTCCACCGCCGACAGCGGGCCATCGATCGGCTGCACCTCGTGGACGGTCTGCTGGTGGCGATCCTCGACATCGACGACGTCATCCAGCTGATCCGGGGCAGCGACAACGCGGAGCTGGCCCGGCAGCGGCTGGTCAGCGTGTTCGACCTGACGGAGGTGCAGGCGACGTACATCCTCGACATGCAGCTGCGCCGACTCACCCGGTTCTCGCGGATCGAGCTGGAGAGCGAGCGTGCGGAGCTGCACGAGCGGATCGCCGAGCTCGACGCGGTGCTCGCCGACGATGCAGTGCTGCGCGGGGTCGTGTCCCGTGAGCTGGCTGAGATGGCCGAGCAGTTCGGCACCCCGCGGCGCACTGTGCTGCTGGAGTCCGCCAGCACACCCGGGTCGATGGCAGGGCCCGTGGAGATGGCCGACGACCCTTGCTCGGTGCTGCTGAGCTCGACGGGTCTACTCGCACGTACGAGTGGTGCGACTGTGGACGGCACCGGCGGCCGGCGTACCAGGCACGACGTCATCGTCTCGGCGGCGGCGGCGACGGTCCGCGGCTCGGTCGGCCTGGTGACCAGTGCCGGCCGACTGCATCGCCTGGGCGTGCTCGACCTGCCGGCCCTGCCCGGCACGGCCAGCGCCCCGCACCTGCAGGGTGGCGCGCCGGCGGCTGAGTTCCTGTCCCTCGAACCGGGCGAACGTCCACTGTGCCTGACTTCACTCGACCCCGGCCGGCCCGGTCTGGCGCTCGGTACCACGCGAGGCGTCGTCAAGCGGGTGCTTCCCGACCACCCGAACAACCGCGACGTCTGGGAGGTCATCCGGCTCGACGAACCCGACCGGGTGGTCGGAGCCGTCGCCTTGGCCACCGGTGACGAGGAGCTGTGCTTCGTCAGCTCCGACGCCCGGCTCTTGCACTTCCCGGCCTCGCTCGTGCGCCCACAGGGCAGGACCGGTGGCGGCGTCGCCGGGATCAAGCTCAACGCGGGGGCCTCGGTCGTCTTCTTCGGCGCCCTGCGATTCATCGACGACGCGGTCGTGGTGACGATTGCCGGCTCGGCCGCTGCCCTGCCCGGAACCTCGACCGGCTCCGCCAAGCTGACCCCACTGGCGGACTACCCCGGCAAGGGCCGTGGCACCGGCGGCGTGCGCGCACACCGGTTCCTGAAGGGAGAGGACACCCTGCTCACCGCCTGGGCCGGCGACGGACCGCCCATGGCGGCCGCTGGCAGCGGCGCACCGGTGGACCTGCCGGTGACGCCGGGGCGTCGAGACGGTTCCGGGGCTCCGCTCGACCAACCGGTTGCTGCGATCGCTCCGCCGCCGCAGGGCGCCAAGGCTGCCTTGCCACCGACCGCCGGAGACGCCGACCCCGCACCCCCGACGTGAGAGGTTGGTCTAGTGCCGCGTAGCCGTAAACGCCCTGCTCGCCCGATGGTGCTCGGCATCGCCGCGTGTGCGCTGCTGGCCACGTCCTGCTCGAGCAGCTCCGGCGGCGGCTCGACCTCAGCCGACCTTCCGGACCGGCTGAGTGCCGCCAGGTCGACCCTCGACGACGCCGCCAGCATCGACTTCCAGCTGAGCACCGACAACCTCCCCTCGGGCACTACTGGGCTGGTCAGCGCCGAAGGCACCGGCAACCACGATCCCGCGTTCAAGGGGTCGGTCACGGTGAGCGCGGGCGCCTCGATCAGCGCCGACGTGGTGTGCGTCGGAGGCACCGTCTACGCCAAGATCGGCTTCCTCCCGACGTACGCCCCACTCGACCCGGCCAGCTACGGAGCACCCAACCCGGCCGACTTCTTCGCGACCGACACCGGGGTGTCCAGCTTGCTGACCGCCACCAAGGACCCGGTGGCCGGTGAACAGTCCCGCGACGGCGACACCGTGCTGAGCACCATCGACGGCACACTGGCCGGTGACGTCGTGCAGACGTTGGTGCCCTCGGCCGATTCCGGTGGCTCCTTCGACGTGGAGTGGCGGCTCACCGGCGACGACACGTTGCGGGACGCGACGATCAGCGGGCCCTTCTATCCCGGCGCTGACGACGTCACGTACTCGATTGCCGTCGCCGCCTCGACCGACCCGGTCGACATCAGCGCTCCGTGAGCGTGCCCGACGCCACGACCGGCCGCCGCGAGGGCGTTGCCGAGGTCGCGTCATCGTCGAGGTTGCTGCTCGGCGTGGCCGCGGTCGCCGTGGCGTTCGCCGCCGCCGACACCTACGTCGTGGTGCTCGCGCTGCCCGACATGATGAGCGCCGCCGGCCTCGACATCGACCAGCTCCAGCGAGCGGCGCCGATCATCTCGGGTTTCCTGCTGGGCTACGTCGGCATGCTTCCGTTGATCGGACGGGTCGCGGACCTGCGGGGCCGGGTGCCGGTCCTGACCGGGTCGTTGGTCGTCTTCGCTGTTGGGTCACTGGTCACCGCCTCGGCCTACGACCTCGACAGCATGGTCGCGGGGCGCTTCCTGCAGGGCGTCGGCGGCGGCGGGCTGGTCCCGGCGACGCTGGCGCTGGTCGCCGACCTGTGGCCGGTCGAGCGACGCGGAATGCCGCTCGGTGTCGTGGGCGCGGTCCAGGAGCTCGGCAGCGTCGTCGGGCCGCTCTACGGCGCCCTCGTGCTGGCCGCTGCGGACTGGCGGGCGATCTTCTGGCTCAACGCCGCAGTCGCACTGGTGCTGGCCGCAGCGCTGTTGGCCACGAGGCGTACGCGGGCTGCCCCCTACGCCAAGCCGGCGCGAGCGCGACCTGACCTCCTGGGCGCCGCGTTGGTCGTGCTCGTGCTCGTCGCGCTCGTGCTCGTGATGCGTGAGCCGCGCGCCCTGGTCACCGACGTGACCTACGGCCTGGCTTTCCTTCCAGTGACCGGCTCCAGCCGATGGCTGACCCCGGTGGCGCTCGTCGGCTACGGGCTGGTTGCGCTGTTGATGCTCCGGGAGGCGACCGCCCGGCGGTCGCTCTTGGGCTGGCGAAGTTGGCCGGCCACGGCTCGGAAGACCGACGTCCCCGGTGCATTGCTGTTGGCCGGCGTGCTCGCAGGCATCATCCTGACGTTCGCCACCTCCGACCCCCAGGTGCACGTCATCAGCACCGCCGGACCATGGCTGCTCGCGTTCTCCCTAGTTTGCGCGATGCTCTTCGGCTGGCGGCAGCATGCCGCGGCGCACCCGCTGGTGCCCCACGGCGCCCTGCGGGCGCGAGCGGCGTGGGGGGCGGTGCTTGTGTCGTTCTTCGTGGGCTCGGCGTTGATCGCGGCGCTGGTCGACATCCCGTTCTTCGCCAGGCTGACTGTCTACCCGGACTCCCAGCTCGACGCGGCACTGATCCTCCTCCGCTTCCTGGCGGCACTGCCGGTCGGTGCCTTGCTCGGCGGCTGGCTGACCGGTCGCGTCCCGGCCGGTGTGCTGGCCGCGCTCGCCATGTCGAGTGCGGCGCTGAGTTTCGCCTGGATGGCGACCTGGGACGCCCACGCGCTGGAGTCTGCGGCCGCCTCCGTGCCGTTGGTGGTCGCCGGACTTGGCTTCGGCGTCGCCATCGCCCCGGTCAACGCGGCGCTGCTGGCCCGGACGGACGCGTCCGTGCACGGAGTCGCCAGCGCGCTGCTCGTGGTCGCCCGGATGGTGGGCATGCTGGTGGGCATCTCTGCCTTGACCACGATCGGGCTACGTCGGTTCTATGCGGTCGCGGAGCGGATCCCGACGGTTCAGGCGCTGTGCCCCGCCGACCCGGCGCACTGTCCGGCGTACACAGACCGCGTGGTCGGCGCTGGGCTGGCGCAGCTCGATACCGTCTTCGCGGGTGCGGCGGTGTGCGCCGTGGTGTCCGCCGGCTTGGCGCTGGTCACGCTCCGCGGGGTGCCGACGCGCCGGCTACCGGTGACCGAGGCGATGCGGGTCTCCAGCTGATGCGCTGCTCCACGTGGAGCCGACGTCTCGATGAGGACCCCGCGGGGACAGCCGCGCGTGCCGTCGGCTGGTTGGCGATCGAGCAGCCCGGCCCCTGGGGAGCGAGGGCGGCGACCGACTCGCACCTGGACGCGCGGCTGGGCGCGGCGCTGGAGGCGGCTGCCGAGCGGCACGGGAGCCGCCTTGCGCTGATCCGGCGACCACAGTCGCACCCGGGCGAGCAGGGGCTTCGTCGGGTGTTCGCCGCCGGTGTGCGGCACGGCCGCAGGTTCCTGCTGACCGGTTGTCTCGAGGACCTGAACCGCTTGCGGGCGCTCGACTGGGAGGCGCTGGCCGGCGGGCGTCCCGAGGCCGTGCTGGCCTCGATGCCGGAGCTGTCGTTGCGGTCGGGCCCGGTGCTGCTCGTCTGCAGCAACGGCCGGCGGGACGCATGCTGCGCGATGCTCGGCCGTCCGGTGGCGCTGAGCCTGTACGACGAGTTCGGCGAGGCGGTGTGGGAGTCGACCCACCTGGGTGGGCACCGCTTTGCGCCCACCAGCCTGCTGCTGCCCCACGGTTACTCGCACGCCCGACTCGACCCGGTGTCCGGAGCGCGGCTGCTCGCGCTGGCCGAGGAGGGACGGCTGCTGCTGCCCGGGTTGCGTGGCAGCACGGCCCTTGCGCCTGCCGAGCAGGCTGCGGACGCCGCCGTACGCCGCTCCCTCGTCGAAGACCGGGTCGAGGCTGTCCGCGTGGTCGACTCGACGACGTCTGACGCCGGTGTGCTGGTCACCCTCGAGGCTGGCGGCAGGATCCACTCGATGCTGATGCGGCAGGACCGGCTCGCGGCCACACACCCGGAGTCCTGCGGCAAGCAACCCGTGCCACTCACCCACTGGCGCGCCACCCCCCTCCCGCCCATCCGTGACTTTCCGCCCGCCCATCCGTGAGTTCCCGACCGCCCGTCCGTGAGTTCCCACCGCCGGGCCAGGGGCCGCTTGCGGCAAGCCATGCTCGGTTCCGGTCACCTTCTCGCTAGAGTCACCAACCGACCAGTCCTCTTGGAGCAGCGATGTCCGACGCGTTCGACGACCTGCTCGCGGCGAACGACCAGTACGCGGCGCGCTTCTCGCTTGGTGGCTCCGACGGCGTCGCGCACGCCGGCATCGCCATAGTCACGTGCATGGACAGCCGGATTGATCCGTTGAGGATGATCGGGCTCGGTCCTGGTGACGCGAAGATCCTTCGCAACCCAGGCGGTCGGGTCACCGACGCCGCACTCACGGCACTGGTGCTTGGCGTTCACCTGCTCGAGGTCCGGCGGATCCTCGTCGTGCCACACACCCGCTGCGCAATGGCCGCCGCTAGTGAGGATGAGCTTCGGGCGCGCCTGTCCGAGGCAAGCGGGCAGGATGCCATGTGGATGTCGCTGGGCACGATCAGTGACCAACGAGCGGCCCTCAACGAGGACGTTGCAAGGGTGCGCTCGCACCCACTCATCCCCAGCACCGTTGCGGTGGGCGGTTTCCTGTACGACGTGGACACCGGTCGACTCGCACAGCTGGAGTGACGGAGGGCCTCCGCGGCAGGCAGGAGTTGCACGTTCGTCAGCGGCGGGGCCCGCAGGAAGTCGCGGATGGGTGCACTGCAACTCACGGATCGGCGGTCAAGAAGTCACGGATCGGCGGTCGGCCTGTCGCCACCGCGCCACCGCGCCGCCGTGCCCCGCGCCACCGTGCCGCCGTCGTCCGGTTCGCGCATGCCAGCATGCCAGGCATGCCCAACGACGCGGGTCCGTCCGACAGCACGTCCTTGTCACCCACTGAGCGCACTCGGGTGACCCGCGGCGACCGCAGCCGCAGTGATCGAAAGGAGCTCACCGACGTGCTCGCGGCTGGCCTGGTGTGCCACCTGGGAGTGGTGGTTGACGGCGTCCCACGAGTGCTGCCCACCGCGTACGGCTTCGACCTGGACGGCCCGGATCGCGATGGGACGCTCTATCTTCACGGGTCCGTGGCCGCGCGCAGTCTCTTGGCCGCACCCGGGCAGCCGGTCTGCGTCACGGTCACGCTCGTTGACGGCCTGGTCCTGGCCAGGTCGGGTTTTCACCACTCGATGAACTACCGCAGCGCCGTGATGATCGGCGCACCGCGCGCCGTCACTGAGCCGGCCGAGCGGGAGCACGGGCTCCGGCTGGTCGTCGACCACCTGGTGCCCGGCCGCAGCGCGACGCTGCGCACCAACACCCGCAAGGAGCTTGCGGCGACCGGGGTGCTGGCGCTACCGCTCTACGAAGCGTCGGTGAAGACGCGCACCGGCGACCCTGTCGACGACGAGGGCGACCTGGCGTCGGGCACCTGGGCCGGCGTCGTGCCGGTAGGCACCGTTCTCGGCCAACCCCGTGCGAGCGGGGACTGTCCCCGCGGTGTGCCCGTCCCGGCCGACGTGACCGCACTGGTGGCGCGTAGCCGGTCGAGCCCGGGTCCGATCGGATAGCCAGCCCAGGGTCCGGCCCCGCAACTGGTGCAGCTCAGAAGTCCAGCTCTGCCTCGGAGACCTGTCCCCCATGGGCCACGATGAACTCCTTGCGCGGAGCAACGTCGTTGCCCATCAGCAGCTCGAAGACCTGCGCGGCGACCTCGGCGTCGTCGGCGGTGATCCGGCGCAGCGTGCGGTGCCGGGGGTCCATCGTGGTCTCGGCGAGCTGGTGGGCGTCCATCTCACCAAGACCCTTATAGCGCTGTACGGGCTCTTTCCAACGGATCCCTTTCTTGGCCAGCTCCGCCAGCCGGCGCTGCAGCTCCGGGTCGGAGTAGGTGTAGACGTACTTGTCCATGCCCTTCTTGGGGTTCGCCAGCTCGACGCGGTGCAGCGGCGGCACCGCCGAGAACACCCGGCCGCTCTCGATCAGCGGGCGCATGTAGCGGAAGAGCAGTGTCGTCAACAGGCAGCGGATGTGGGCCCCGTCGGAGTCGGCATCGGCCATGAAGATGATCCGACCGTAGCGGGAAGCGTCGAGGTCGAAGGTGCGGCCGCTGCCGGCCCCGATCACCTGGATGATCGAGGCGCATTCGCTATTCTTCAGCATGTCGCCGACCGACGCCTTCTGAACGTTGAGGATCTTGCCCCGAATCGGCAGCAACGCCTGGTACTCCGAGTCGCGAGCGGATTTCGCGGTGCCCAGCGCCGAGTCGCCCTCGACGATGAACAGCTCGGAGTGGTCGAGGTCGTTGCTGCGACAGTCCGCCAGCTTCGCCGGCAGCGCGCTGGACTCCAAGGCGTTCTTGCGACGCTGGTTGTCACGCTGTTGCCGGGCGAGGACCCGAGTGCGGGACGCGACGACGACCTTGTCCATCACCAGGCGCGCCTTGGCCTTGTCTGCCGGCCGGCTCGACGTCAGACGAGCGCAGAGCTCGCGGGCGACAATGCGCGACACGATCGCGGTGACCGCCGGAGTACCAAGAACCTCCTTGGTCTGTCCCTCGAACTGCGGCTCGGCCAGGCGTACGGTGACCACGCTGGTGACACCCTCGAGCACGTCGTCCTTGATGATGTCCGGGTCGCCGGCGCGCTGGAGTCGAGTGCCCGGCAGCACGTCGCGGAACGCCTTCACCAGCCCACGCTCGAAGCCGGAGACGTGGGTGCCACCCTTCGGCGTGGCGATGATGTTGACGAAGGCCCGGCTCTCGGTGTCGAAGCCCGTGCCCCAGCGCAGCGCGATGTCGACGGTGAGCTCGCGCTCCACGTCCTGCGGCGTCATGTGGCCGCTGTCGTCGAGCACCGGCACGGTCTCGGTGAACGTGTCGACCCCCCGCAGGCGCAGCACGTCGGTCACCGGCTCGTCACGGGCCAGGAACTCACAGAACTCGGAGATGCCTCCGGAGTGCTGGAAGCGCTCCTCGACTGGCTCGGCGCCCCGCTCGTCGCGGATGTCGATCGTCAGGCCCGGCACCAGGAACGCCGTTTGCCGAGCACGGGTGGTCAGCTCCTCCAGCGAGAACGCTGCCTCGCGCACGAAGATCTGCGGATCGGCCCAGTAGCGAACCCGGGTACCGGTCACGGTCTTCTTCACCCGGCCCAGCCGGCGCAGGGTCGCGTCGGGAGTGAAGGCTGCGTCGGGGCCGATCCCGTCGAAGACGCCGGGCGTGCCTCGGCGGAACGACAAGGCCCACGTTGCGCCGTCCTTGTCGACCTCGACGTCGAGCCGGGCAGCCAGCGCGTTGACGACCGAGGCCCCTACCCCGTGCAGTCCGCCGGTGGCGACGTAGGACCCGCCGCCGAACTTGCCGCCGGCGTGCAGCTTGGTGTAGACGACCTCGACGCCGGACAACCCGGTCTTCGGCTCCTTGTCGACCGGCACCCCGCGCCCGTCGTCGCTCACCTCGACCGACCCGTCGGTGCGCAGGAGCACCGAGATCGTCGAGCAGGCACCGGCCAGCGCCTCGTCGACGGAGTTGTCGATGATCTCCCACAGGCAGTGCATGAGGCCGCGGGTGTCAGTCGAACCGATGTACATGCCGGGCCGCTTGCGTACGGCTTCCAGGCCCTCCAGCACGAGAAGGTGGCGGGCGGTGTACGTGGCGTCCGCAGCGGCCCGTGGTGGCGTCACGCGTCTCCTCACCCGGATCGGCCCAGCGATGTCCGGGCACTTGGTGAGGCTATCGGCGCACACCGACGTCCTGGCGCCAGCACGCCGCTTCCGGCATCACTTCGGTCACGATCGTGGCGACACGCCGGTCCGGATCCCGGATTGACCTGCGCCCACCGCTTCGCCGGGGCACGATGCGAATGCGGACCCCGGGGTGCCTCTGGGGCCGAGGATGAAGGCGAGGGCGAGGCAGGTCACAACCGGACGCCGTACGGGTGGGAAGCCCGCGGCATGGTTTGATGTTGAGACAGGTGCAGTCGTAAGGCTGCACCTGGAATCGAGCGAGAAGAGGCCAACACGTGACGACTGCGATTGCGCCGAGTGCTGCCCTCACTGCTGCGGACCGCTGCGACCGTTGCGGCGCGCAAGCCTACCTGCGAGTCGAGCTGCCCGGCGGCGGTGAGTTGCTGTTCTGCGCGCACCACGCGCGCGAGCACGGTGATCGACTGCGCCAGGTCGCAGTAACCATCCACGACGAGACCGAGCGCCTGGCCAAGACGCGGGCCGCTGAGCCGGAGGCGGAGCGCTGACCGGATCCCGCACGCGAGCGAGCAGCCCCAGGCGATCCGCCTGGGGCTTTTGCGTCTCCGCGCCGCCCCTCCGGCGCCGTCTGCGCGGATGAGCCACCCGATCCGGGCACCTGAGCCGGACTGCTGGCTGCACCCGGACGTCGAGGTGCGCCGGTCGCCGATCGCTGGGCTCGGGCTGTTCGCTCGGCGCGGCATCCGGGCCGGGACGGCGGTCTCCCGCCTCGGCGGCCGCCTGGTCACCGAGGCCGAGCTGCGTACCCTGTTCCACCAGGAGAGGCTCGAGACGGACCCTGGCTACATCGACACGATCACGGTCGCGGCTGATCGCCACCTGCTGCTTCCTCCCCGACGCGCCAACGGCTACGGCAAACCACAGCTGCGACCCGACGCTCGAGTGGGTCGACGCCTACGCCTTGGCGGCCCGCGTCGATCTGGCCGCCGGGGACGAGCTGACCAACGACTACGCCACCAGCACGGCCGCCGCGGACTTCAAAATGCCGTGCTCTTGCGGCTCAGCCCGGTGTCGAGGCGTGGTGACGGGCGCAGACTGGCGCCTGACCGTGCTGCAGGAGCGCTATGGCAGGCACTGGGTTCCGGCTCTGCTCGACCTGATCGACGCTGTCGGTTGAACGGACTCCTTTACCTGCCAGACTTCCTGAGGTGAGTACGGCTGGGGAGATCGTGATCGGCCTGCTTTTCGTCGTCGCCGCGGTCGGGGTGGTTGTCCCCGTGGTGCCCGGCTCGCTGGTAGCCGAGGCCGCCGTCGTCATCTGGGTGATCGAGGAGGCGTCGACAGGTCACGCCGTCCTCGCCTACGCCATCGGGGCGATGTGCACGGCCGTGCTGATCGTCGCGGCTGTGATCAAGTACGTCTTGCCGAGCCGGCGGCTGAAGCAGGCAGACGTCGCCTCCTCCTCGATGGTGGTCGCCGGGCTGCTTGGGATCGTCGGGTTCTTCGTGGTCCCCGTGGTGGGACTGGTGCTCGGCTTCGTGTTCGGGATCTTCCTGGCCGAGCGTCGCCGAGTGGGCAGCTCCCCCAAGGCCTGGGCGGCGACCAAGGCCGCCCTGCGGGCCAGCGGCTTGGCGATTCTCATCGAGATGGCCGGCGTGCTGGTCGCAGGCGGCATCTGGTTCGCCGGAGCGCTCGCCGGCTGAGCGCGCGGCGAGGTCTACAGCACGCGGTCGAGCCGTACCCGCAGGCTGCGCATGGCTCCGTCGACCGCAACCACGAGCGCAGGGTCGACACCCGGGTCGAGGGCGGCGATCCGTTCGGCGTGCTCATGCTCACCGACGCAGCCCAGGGCGCGCACGGCGGCGACTGTGACCCGGAGGAACTCATCGTGGAGAAGCGGCACCAGCGCCTCGGCAGCCACGCCGATGGCACGCTGCTTGGCCACCTTGGCGCACATCTCGCGGACCCGCCAGGCCGGGTCACCCAGGCCGGCGACGACTCCGGGCTCGGCGTACGGCAGCCAGGCGTAGCGCAGCCCCCGAGCTCCCCAGACCCGCGGCCAATGGTCCTGACCTCGTCTCTTCAGGTCACCGCGCCGCAGCTGTCCACGAGCCGCGGCACCGGCCAGATAGGTCAACGGAACCGGAAGCAGGTCATAGTCCGTGGTCCCCTCCAGCAACGCGAGACAGCTGTCGACGACCGTGTGGATGCCGAAGTCGTGCACCGCCTCGGCGAGCAGGTCGCGCGGATGGACGAACAGGTCGCGTGGCTGCGGGCGGCTCACCCGCGGCAGTTTGGCACAGGGGCTTATCTTCCCCCTGGCCATCCGCCAGCGCTCATCCGCAGTCGTCGACAACGCTGGCGACGATCTGTCCGGCGACCACTGCAAGATCCAGACCGGCCGCCTGGGAGGCGCGTTCCAGCACGGCCAATGCGTCATCGGCCCGGCAGCCGCGCTGGGCCATCAGGATGCCTTTGGCCTGCTCGACGGTGGCGCGCGTGGCTAGCAGGTCGTCGCCGTCGGTGGGCGCCAGCACGGCCGCCAATGCGCTGCACGACACGGGCGACGCCTCGTCGTGGATCACCCAGGCACCCCATTCTCGCCGGTCACTCACAGTTCGCTTAGACTGTAAGCCTGGGACAACCGGCTGTCTACGGCGCGGCGATAGGACTCTGGCCACGGGCCAACCGCAATGCGGGTTCACCTGCACCCGGGTCGTGCGAGGATGTGGCACCCCGTCGCTCGACCGAGGGTGGCCGGGATCTGGAGGCAGCATCATGGTTGTATCGACGGTTCGGGGTAGCCGGGTTGTCGCTCTTGGGTCCGTGTTGCTGCTGGGCAGCTTCTCGGTTGTCTTCGTCGGCGCCGGGAGCTCTTCGGCAACCAACGGCCGCTGTCTGGGCATGACCGCGACGATCGTCGGCACAGACTTGCCTGATGTGATCGTTGGCACTGCGGGTGCCGACGTGATCATGGGTCTGGGCGCCCACGATGTGATCCGCGGTCTTGGCGGAAACGACCGCATCTGCGGCGGTCGGGGGCTCGACGAGCTGTTCGGAGGCGAAGGCCGGGACCGGCTGGCCGGGCAAGCGGACCCGCCTCCGTCGACCCAGCTGAACTTCCCGTCGGGAGACACCTTGGCTGGTGGCAAGGGTGACGATGTCCTCTACGGCGGCGGACGGTCAGGCGACAGTGGGTTCGGCGACGCGGTGTCCTTCCGCGGCGCAGTCGGCGGGGTCAGCGTTGACCTGCGCGTCGGGAAGAGTCACGGACAAGGTGACGACACGCTGGTCGGTTTCGAGGCGATCATCGGATCTGCCCACGCCGACTCGCTGCGGGCGGTCCGGGGCGCTGAGGTCCATGCTGGCAAGGGCAATGACCGGCTGCACAGCGCCCCCGGGCCCGAGACACTTCTGGGCGGCGGCGGCCAGGACCATCTGGTGCTCGGTCCCAGGGACTCCGGCGATGCCGGCGACGGCGCCGACGTGCTGCGGATGAAAGCAGCGGGTAACGCCACAGCGGAGGGCGGCGGAGGTGCCGACACATTCGTGGGCGGGCCGGGGCCGGACACCTTCTACGACTTCAGTCCGAGCGTGAACAACGACGTCGCTCATGGACGCGGCGGCAGCGACGTCATCGAGTTGGGCATCGGGAGCGACGTATCCGTCGGTGGCCCGGGGGGAGATGTCATTCTGGCCGGCCCAGGAGCGGACCGAGTCGATGGCGGCCCGGGTCGCGACCGGTACAGCGGCGGTACCCTCTCCAGCGACGGTTTCACAGTCAACTTGAGGCTTGGCACCGCGACCGGCGGCGGCACCGGAGTGGACCAGCTCACCTCCATCGCCGACGTCGACGGCAGCTTCTATGACGACGTGCTGATCGGTGACGCAAACAGCAACGACTTCTTTGCCGGACCTGGCGACGACCAGATGTCAGGCGGCGCCGCAGACGACGTCCTGACCGGCTTCGACGGCGTGGACCAAGCCGACGGCGGCCC